>NZ_AKJJ01000048.1:0-128498 GCF_000282395.1 Pseudomonas sp. GM55
ACGGATATGTACCCCACCCAAACCCGCACGAAGCCAATTTCCCAAGATGAAACCAGCCTCCAGCCCCTTGCTCCACCGCCACTGCCGACTAACATCAAACAAAAGGAAAATATCTCCACCCCCCCCTCAAGTTGAAGGACTCGACAACCGACACAGTGCTAACAGGCTAACTCGTCAAGACAACTGCAAATCGGCCAAGCTGCAGGCAAAATCCCTCAAGGATGATTGTCCCTTTGACTGCCATCACGGGATTGCCAATACTCATGGCAACTTGATGCTACCCGCACGGAACAAGGAATAACCCTTTGAAGCTGGAACTCAAGAACAGCTTGTCGGTGAAGTTGCTCCGGGTCGTACTCCTGTCGGCATTGATCGTCGGCGTGGTCTTGAGCTGCGCGCAGATCGTGTTCGATGCCTATAAAACACGCCAGGCCGTCGCCAGCGATGCCGAGCGTATCCTCGATATGTTTCGCGACCCCTCGACCCAGGCCGTCTACAGCCTGGACCGGGAAATGGGCATGCAAGTGATCGAAGGCCTGTTTCAGGACGCCGCCGTGCGCCAGGCTTCCATCGGCCATCCCAACGAAGCCATGCTCGCGCAAAAAACCCGCGAGTTGCAGTACTCCCACAGTCGCTGGCTGACCGACCTGATTCTTGGCAAGGAACGCACCTTCACCACCCAACTGGTCGGTCGCGGGCCTTACAGCGAGTATTACGGCGACCTGAGCATCACCCTCGATACCGCCACCTATGGTCAGGGGTTCATTATCAGCTCGGTGATCATCTTCATCTCCGGCGTGCTGCGCGCGCTCGCCATGGGGCTGGTGTTGTATCTGGTCTATCACTGGCTGCTGACCAAGCCGCTGTCACGAATCATCGAGCACCTCACGGAAATCAATCCGGATCGTCCCAGCGAACACAAGATTCCGCTGCTCAAGGGTCACGAGAAAAACGAACTGGGCATCTGGATCAACACCGCCAACCAGTTGCTCGAATCCATCGAACGCAACACCCATCTGCGCCACGAAGCGGAAAACAGCCTGTTGCGCATGTCCCAATACGATTTCCTGACGGGGCTGCCGAACCGCCAGCAACTGCAGCAGCAACTGGACAAGATCCTCATCGACGCCGGCAGACTACAGCGCCGGGTCGCGGTGTTGTGTGTCGGCCTCGACGACTTCAAGGGCATCAACGAACAGTTCAGCTACCAGACCGGCGACCAGTTGCTGCTGGCCCTGGCCGATCGCCTGCGCGGTCATAGCGGTCGCCTGGGAGCCCTCGCCCGCCTCGGTGGCGACCAGTTCGCCCTGGTCCAGGCCGATATCGAGCAACCCTACGAAGCCGCCGAGCTGGCGCAAAGCATTCTCGATGATCTGGAAGCGGCGTTCGCCCTTGATCATCAGGAGATCCGCCTGCGCGCCACCATCGGCATCACCCTGTTCCCCGAGGACGGCAACAGCACCGAGAAGTTGCTGCAAAAGGCCGAGCAGACCATGACGCTGGCCAAGACCCGTTCGCGCAACCGCTATCAGTTCTATATCGCCAGCGTCGACACCGAAATGCGCCGCCGCCGCGAACTGGAAAAAGACCTGCGCGATGCGCTGATCCGCAATCAGTTCTACCTCGTCTACCAGCCGCAGATCAGCTATCGCGACAACCGCGTGGTGGGCGTCGAAGCCCTGATTCGCTGGCAACACCCCGAGCACGGCATGGTGCCGCCAGACCTGTTCATCCCGCTGGCCGAACAGAACGGCACCATCATTGCCATCGGCGAATGGGTGCTGGACCAGGCCTGCAAACAACTACGCGAGTGGCATGACCAGGGCTTCAGTGACCTGCGCATGGCGGTCAACCTGTCCACGGTTCAATTGCACCACGCCGAACTGCCCCGGGTGGTCAACAACCTGCTTCAGATGTACCGCCTGCCGCCGCGCAGCCTGGAGCTGGAAGTCACCGAAACCGGCCTGATGGAAGACATCAGCACGGCGGCCCAGCACCTGCTCAGCCTGCGTCGCTCCGGCGCGCTGATCGCCATCGATGACTTCGGAACCGGCTATTCATCCTTGAGCTATCTGAAAAGCCTGCCGTTGGACAAGATCAAGATCGACAAGAGCTTCGTTCAGGACCTGCTCGATGACGACGATGATGCGACCATCGTTCGCGCCATCATCCAGCTGGGCAAGAGCCTGGGCATGCAGGTGATTGCCGAAGGCGTGGAAACCGCCGAACAAGAGGCCTACATCATTTCCGAAGGCTGCCACGAAGGTCAGGGCTATCTCTACAGCAAGCCGTTGTCGGCGCGGGAACTGGGTCTGTACCTGAAGCAGGCCCAGCGCAGCAACGCCGCTATCTTGTAAAAAACCCCGCCCCGTCTGTAGGAGCGAGCTTGCTCGCGATGAACGTGAACGATAACGCGTTCATTCTGGATGGGCGCGTTGCTCTCAAGATCATCGCGAGCAGGCTCGCTCCTACAGAGAGGGCTGCGAGCCGCGTTCTGTGAATAAGAAATATTTCCAGGTACAACCCTTTACACATAATGCGAAAGATTTGCATTATGTCGCAGTTTTGCGTGTGCATAACACGACTCCACCCTCTATCGAAGCAGGATGTTCGCCATGATTCGTATGCCTCTGGCTACCGCCAGTCTGTTGGCCATCGCTATTTCCCTCGCCGGTTGCGGCGAAGGTAAAGACAAAGAAAAAGCTGCCGCGCCTGTGCCAGCTGCCAGCACTGCGGCTGCCCCGGCTGCTCCAGCCGCTGCCGGTAAAGTCGACGAAGCCGCCGGCAAAGCCGTTGTCGCTCACTACGCCGACATGGTTTTCGCCGTTTACAGCGATGCCGAATCCACTGCGAAGACCTTGCAAACCGCCGTCGACGCCTTCCTCGCCAAGCCGAACGCCGACACCCTGAAAGCTGCCAAGGCTGCCTGGGTTGCCGCTCGCGTGCCTTACCTGCAGAGCGAAGTGTTCCGCTTTGGTAACACCATCATTGACGACTGGGAAGGTCAGTTGAACTCCTGGCCACTGGACGAAGGCCTGATCGACTACGTCGACAAATCCTACGAACACGCCCTGGGCAACCCGGGTGCCACCGCCAACATCATCGCCAACACTGAAGTGCAGATCGGCGAAGACAAGGTCGATGTCAAAGACATCACTCCGGAAAAACTCGCCAGTCTGAACGAGCTGGGCGGTTCCGAGGCCAACGTCGCCACCGGCTACCACGCCATCGAATTCCTGCTCTGGGGCCAGGACCTGAACGGCACCGGCCCTGGCGCCGGCAACCGTCCGGCCTCGGACTACCTGGAAGGCAAAGGCGCTACCGGCGGCCACAACGACCGTCGTCGTGCCTACCTGAAGTCCGTGACTCAACTGCTGGTCAGCGACCTGGAAGAAATGGTCGGTAACTGGAAGCCGAACGTGGCCGACAACTACCGCGCCACCCTGGAAGCGGAACCGGCTGAATCCGGCCTGCGCAAAATGCTGTTCGGCATGGGCAGCCTGTCCCTGGGCGAACTGGCGGGCGAGCGCATGAAGGTTTCCCTGGAAGCCAACTCCCCGGAAGACGAACAGGACTGCTTCAGCGACAACACTCACAACTCGCACTTCTACGATGCCAAGGGCATTCGTAACGTGTACCTGGGTGAATACACCCGTGTCGACGGTACCAAAATGACTGGCGCCAGCCTGTCGTCCCTGGTGGCCAAGGCCGACCCGGCTGCCGACACCGCGCTGAAAGCCGACCTGGCCGCCACCGAAGCCAAGATCCAGCTGATGGTTGATCACGCCAACAAGGGTGAGCACTACGACCAGTTGATCGCTGCCGGCAACACCGCGGGCAACCAGATCGTCCGTGACGCCATCGCGTCGCTGGTCAAGCAGACCGGTTCGATCGAAGCCGCCGCTGGCAAACTGGGCATCAACGACCTGAACCCGGACAACGCTGATCACGAATTCTGATCAACGCTGGCTGAATGAAAAAGGCGACCTTCGGGTCGCCTTTTTTGTGCCTGCCTTTTGTGGTGATGCTGGTGGCCCCATCGCTGGCAAGCCAGCTCCCACAGGTTCGGTGATGTTCGCAAACCCCCCGATCCCTGTAGGAGCTGGCTTGCCAGCGATCGCAGCGCCTCGGTCTCCGGTGAAAAACCCTGCCCCACATCAAGCAAACGATAATTCCTCTTATTCAAATTCCCATCCCCTGTTAGACTTTGCGCCCTTGTTTTGCTCGTCTTGCAGGATGTCTGATGCCCCCGCTGCCTCTTCGCTTGTCCGCACTGTTTCTGGCATTGGGCCTGAGTGCCTGCGATGACGCCCCGAAATTCACCCAGGCTGAACCCGGTGAAGCCCGCTCCGGCGGTAGTGCGACGGTGCGCAAGAGCGATCAGAACGCGTTTTCGATGCCCTCGGCGAATCTGCCGCCGTCACGGCGTGTGGATTTCAGCGTCGGCAACAGTTTCTTCCGCAGCCCTTGGGTGATCGCCCCGTCGACGACGACCGCTCGCGATGGCCTCGGCCCACTGTTCAACACCAACGCCTGCCAGGGCTGCCACATCAAGGACGGCCGCGGCCATCCGCCGACCCCGGGCGATGTGAACGCCGTGTCGATGCTGGTACGCCTGTCGATTCCCGACGCCCCGGCGTATGCCAAGGTCATCGAACAGCTCGGCGTGGTGCCGGAGCCCGTCTACGGCGGTCAGTTCCAGGACATGGCGGTACCCGGTGTGGCCCCCGAAGGCAAAGTGCGGGTCGATTACACCGCCGTGCCGGTTCGCTTCAAGGACGGTACCGAAGTCGAGCTGCGCAAGCCAAGCCTGGACATCACCCAACTGGGCTACGGCCCGATGCACCCCGACACCCGTTTCTCGGCCCGTGTAGCGCCGCCGATGATTGGTCTGGGCCTGCTTGAAGCGATCCCTGACGAGGCGATCCTGGCCAACGCCGAGGCACAGGCCAAGGCGAACAACGGCATCAGCGGACGACCGAACCGGGTCTGGGACGATGTCCGGCAAAAGACCGTTTTGGGACGATTTGGCTGGAAAGCCGGACAACCGAACCTCAATCAACAAAATGTTCACGCGTTTTCCGGTGACATGGGCCTCACGACCAGCCTGAGACCCTTTGATGACTGCACGGACGCGCAAACTGCCTGCAAACAGGCACCCAATGGCAATGGCCCGAATGGCGAGCCGGAAGTCAGCGATAACATCCTGCGCCTGGTGCTGTTCTACAGCCGTAACCTCGCCGTCCCGGCCCGTCGTGACGTCAACGCCCCTGAAGTGCTGGCCGGCAAGACCCTGTTCTATCAGGCCGGTTGCCAGTCCTGCCACACACCGAAATACACCACCGCCGCCAACGCCGCCGAACCTGAACTGGCCAATCAAGTGATTCGCCCGTACAGCGATCTGCTGCTGCATGACATGGGCGACGGCCTGGCCGACAACCGTAGCGAATTCCAGGCCAGCGGCCGCGAATGGCGCACCCCGCCGTTGTGGGGCATCGGCCTGACACAGGCGGTCAGCGGCCACACCCAGTTCCTGCACGACGGCCGCGCCCGCAATCTGCTCGAAGCCGTGCTCTGGCATGGCGGCGAAGCGACTGCGGCGCAGCAACAGGTTTTGTCTTTCAATGCCGAGCAGCGCACCGCGTTGCTGGCGTTCCTGAATTCCCTTTAATACGCATTCACTCGCGGGAGCCCGACATGTTCCGTCCCAAACTGTTGTTCACCAGCCTTGCCGCACTCGCCTTGGGCGCCTGTTCGCCCCAGGACCCGCAAGCGGTCACGTCGGCGGCCATCGCCAAATCGGTGATCCTGCCGACCTACACCCGCTGGGTTGAAGCCGACCGTCAATTGGCGGTCAGTGCCCTCGCCTACTGCGAAGGCAAGGAAACCCTGGAAACCGCCCGTGCCGATTTCCTGCACGCGCAAAAAGCCTGGGCCGAACTGCAACCGTTGCTGATCGGGCCGTTGGCCGAAGGCAACCGTTCGTGGCAAGTGCAGTTCTGGCCAGACAAGAAAAACCTGGTCGGCCGTCAGGTCGAGCAACTGGTCACCACCCAGCCGCAGATCGATGCCACCGCACTGGCCAAGTCCAGCGTTGTGGTACAGGGCCTCTCCGCCTACGAATACATTCTGTTCGACAGCAAGCCTGACGTCGCCAACGCTGAACAGAAAGCCAGGTACTGCCCGCTATTGGTCGCGATTGGCGAACGCCAGAAGCAATTGGCCGAAGAGATTCTGCAAACTTGGAACAACACCGACGGCATGCTCGCGCAAATGAGCAAATTCCCGAACCAGCGCTACGCGGACTCCCATGAAGCGATCGCCGATCTGTTGCGCGTGCAAGTCACGGCCATCGACACCCTGAAGAAAAAACTCGGCACGCCGATGGGTCGCCAGAGCAAGGGCGTACCACAACCGTTCCAGGCCGATGCATGGCGTAGCCAGGCTTCCCTGACCAGCCTGGAAGCCAGCCTCGCGGCCGCCAAAACCGTCTGGGAAGGTGTTGATAACAAAGGCCTGCGCAGCCTGTTACCGAGCGAGCAGAAACCCTTGGCCGACAAGATCGATGCGGCCTATGCCGCCTCGCTGAAACTGTTCGCCAGCAACCAGCGCTCGCTGACTGAAATGCTCGGTGACGACGCCGGCCGTCAACAACTCAACGACCTGTACGAAAGCCTCAACGTCGTCCATCGCCTGCACGAAGCTGATCTGGCCAAGGCGCTGGGCATCCAACTGGGCTTCAACGCCAACGACGGCGACTGATGAGGGCGAGTTCCATGCTGCGACGCCAGGCTCTGACCTTGGGCAGTTTGTTGCTGGGTGCGGTGACGCTGGGCGGCTGGAAGCTGTTCAAGCAAAGGGACAGGAGTCCGTTGTTGCTTTCGGCACGGGACGATACCGATGGCCAGCATTACGCGGTCGGTTATCGACTGGACGGCACACAGGTGTTCGCCACCCGGGTCAGCCAGCGTTGCCACGACATCATCAACCACCCGACACAGCCGATTGCGCTGTTTGTCGCCCGCCGTCCGGGTACCGAGAGCTACCTGATCGACCTGCGCGACGGTGCGCTCCTGCAAACCCTGGTGTCACAGCCGAACCGGCACTTCTACGGACACGCGGTCATTCACCACAGCGGCGATTGGCTGTACGCCACCGAAAACGATACCAGCGATCCGGGGCGTGGCCTGCTCGGCGTGTATAAATTCGAAGGCGAACGGCTGGTGCACAGCGGTGAAATTTCCACCCACGGCCTCGGGCCGCACCAGGTGTCGTGGATGCCCGACGGCGAAACCCTGGTAGTGGCCAACGGCGGGATTCGCACCGAGGCTGAAAGCCGGGTGGAGATGAACCTCAACGCCATGGAACCAAGCCTGGTCCTGATGCAGCGTGACGGTACCCTGCTGAGCAAGGAAACCCTCGCCCAGCAGATGAACAGCGTGCGCCATCTCGCCATCGCCAGTGACGGCACCATCGTCGCCAGCCAGCAGTTCATGGGCGCGGCCCACGAGTCGTCGGAGCTGTTGGCGATCAAGCGTCCCGGTCAGCCTTTCGTCGCGTTCCCGGTGCCCGAGCACCAGTTGCAGGCCATGGGGCACTACACCGCCAGTGTCGCGATACACAGCGACTTGCGCCTGGTGGCGTTGACGGCACCGCGGGGCAACCGTTTTTTCATCTGGGACCTGGACAGCGGTGAAGTACGCCTGGATGCCCCACTGCCCGATTGCGCCGGGGTCGGTGCCGTGGCCGATGGTTTTGTCGTGACCTCGGGTCAGGGGCGCTGCCGCTACTACGATTGCCGCCAGACAACTCTTGTTGCAAAACCGCTGGAGCTACCCGCAGGGCTCTGGGACAACCATCTGCATCTGATGGCCTGAATCATTGAGAAAATCGCCGCCTTGGGCTGCGCTTGTATCGGGATGACGGACACCCGGCAGGCGCGGCCCAAGGCGGCGAATCTTTTCAGGCTTTCCCCCCTCTAATACCTCACAACCTGTAAAAACGGCAGTCGGATTACCCTCTACACTCCCGGTAATGTGCCCCGCTGTCTCACCTGATTTCCTCCAAGGAACTGGAATATGCTGCGTCGCCGCATGCTGATCATGTTGGGTGTTGTTCTACTGATTGTGCTGGTCCTGGCCGCGTACAAAGCCTTCTCGATCTACACGATGGTTCAAGGCTACTCTGCACCCAGACCGGCCATCAGCGTTGCCGTGGCCACCGCCGCCGAGCGCCCATGGCAAGCCCGCCTGCCTACCGTTGGCACGCTCAAGGCATTGCAAGGCGTGGACCTGAGCCTGGAGACCGATGGTACCGTCATCGATTTGCAGTTCGAGTCAGGGCAAAAGGTCAAGGCCGGTCAACCACTCCTGCGTCTCGACAGCGCTGTTGAAAGTGCCCTGCTGGAAACTGCTCTGGCCGACCTCGGGCTGGCACAGCTTGATTACGGTCGCGGTAGCCAACTGGTCGGCAGCCAGGCCATTTCCAAAGGCGAGTTCGACCGACTCTCGGCGGTCCTGAAAAAGAGCAGGGCCACGGTCAATCAGCTCAGGGCTGCGCTCAGCAAAAAAAGCATCGTCGCGCCGTTCAGCGGCACCATCGGCATTCGTCAGGTGGACGTCGGCGACTATGTGGCCACCGGCACCATGATCGCCACCCTGCAAGACCTCAGTAGCCTGTATGTCGACTTTTTTGTGCCCGAGCAGTCGGTGCCGAAGATTGCTCTCGGCCAGCCAGTGCAGGTCATTGTTGCGGCGTATCCGACCCAGGAGTACCCCGGCACCATCAGTGCAATCAACCCCAAAGTCGAGAACAGCACCCGTAACGTGCAGGTCCGCGCCACCCTGGCCAACCCCGATGGCAAGTTGATGCCAGGCATGTTCGCCAGCCTCCAGGTGCTCCTGCCCGACCCGCAACCGCGCATCGTGGTACCGGAAAGCGCGATTACCTATACGCTCTACGGCAACTCGGTGTACGTGGCTGTACCAAAGAAGGCCGAAGATGGCAGCCTGCAAAAGGATGACAAGGGCCAGCCGGTGCTGATCGCCGAACGGCGTTTTGTCGAAACCGGCGAGCGCCGCGACGGGCAAGTGATGATCACCAAAGGCGTGCAGAGCGGCGATAAAGTGGTGACCGCCGGCCAGCTCAAACTGGACAACGGCGCACGCATTGCCATCAGCGACGACAAGACCCTGGCTGAGCAGAGCAGCCCGCCACGCGCGGACTGATCAAGGAATCCAAATGGCTTTTACCGATCCGTTCATCCGCCGCCCGGTTCTCGCAACCGTAGTCAGCCTGCTGATTGTGCTGCTGGGCTTCCAGGCCTGGGGCAAGCTGCCGCTGCGCCAGTACCCGCAAATGGAAAACGCCCTGATCACGGTGACCACCGCCTACCCCGGGGCCAACGCCGAGACCATCCAGGGCTATATCACTCAACCGATGCAGCAAAGCCTGGCGAGCGCCGAGGGCATCGACTACATGACCTCGGTGAGTCGCCAGAACTTTTCGGTAATCTCGATCTACGCGCGCGTCGGCTCCAACAGCGACCGTCTGTTTACCGAACTGCTGGCCAAGGCCAACGAGGTCAAGAGCCAGCTGCCCCAGGACGCTGAAGACCCGGTGCTGAGCAAGCAATCTGCCGATGCGTCAGTGCTGATGTACATGAGTTTCTTCAGCAAGGAATTGAACAATCCGCAGATTACCGATTACCTGTCACGGGTGATCCAGCCGAAACTGGCGACCTTGCCCGGCATGGCCGAAGCCGAGATCCTCGGCAACCAGGTGTTTGCCATGCGCCTGTGGCTGGACCCGGCGAAGCTCGCGGGTTTCGGCTTGAGTGCCAGCGATGTGACCAATGCGGTGCGCCAGTACAACTTCCTCTCGGCTGCCGGCGAGGTGAAAGGCGAATATGTGGTCACCAGCATCAACGCCAATACCGAGCTCAAGTCCGCCGAAGCCTTCGGGGCAATTCCGCTCAAAGTCGATGGCGACAGCCGTGTGCTGCTGCGGGATGTGGCGCGCGTGGAAATGGGCGCGGAAAACTACGACACCATCAGCTCGTTCGGTGGCACCCCTTCGGTGTACATCGGCATCAAGGCGACGCCCGGCGCCAACCCGCTGGAAGTGATCAAGGAAGTACGCAAGATCATGCCGGACCTCGAGGCCCAGCTACCGCCGAACCTCAAGGGTGAAATCGCCTACGACGCCACCCTGTTCATCCAGGCCTCGATCGACGAAGTGGTGAAAACCCTGTTCGAAGCGGTGCTGATCGTGATCGTGGTGGTGTTCCTGTTCCTCGGCGCCCTGCGTTCGGTGGTGATCCCGGTGGTGACCATCCCGCTGTCGATGATCGGCGTCATGTTCTTCATGCAGATGATGGGGTACTCGATCAACCTGCTCACCCTGCTGGCGATGGTATTGGCCATCGGTCTGGTAGTGGATGACGCCATCGTCGTGGTGGAAAACATTCACCGCCACATCGAGGAAGGCAAGACACCGCTCGAAGCCGCCATTGAAGGCGCCCGGGAAATCGCCATGCCGGTGGTTTCGATGACCATCACCCTGGCAGCGGTGTATGCGCCGATCGGCTTCCTCACCGGCCTGACCGGGGCGCTGTTCAAGGAGTTCGCCCTGACCCTGGCCGGCGCGGTGGTGATTTCCGGTATCGTCGCCCTGACCCTGTCGCCGATGATGTGTGCGTTTCTGCTGCGCCACGATGAGAACCCCAGTGGCCTGGCCCATCGCCTGGACCTAATTTTCGAAAGCCTCAAGCGCCGCTACCAGAGCATACTTCACGGCACCCTCAACACCCGGCCGGTGGTGCTGGTGTTCGCCGTGATCGTGTTGTGCCTGATTCCGGTCCTTCTCAAATTCACCAAATCGGAACTGGCGCCGGATGAGGACCAGGGCATCATTTTCATGATCGCCAACGCCCCGCAACCGACCAACCTCAACTACCTGAACATCTACACCGACGAGTTCGTCTCGATCTTCAAGGCGTTTCCCGAGTATTACTCGTCGTTCCAGATCAATGGTTTCAACGGCGTGCAATCGGGCATCGGCGGTTTCCTGCTCAAGCCGTGGAACGAGCGCAGCCGCACGCAAATGTCGATCCTGCCCCAGGTGCAGGCCAAACTGGAAAAGATCCCGGGGTTGCAGATTTTCGGCTTCAACCTGCCATCTCTGCCGGGCACCGGCGAAGGCGTGCCGTTCCAGTTCGTCATCAACTCCGCCAATGATTACGAGTTGCTGCTGCAGGTGGCCGACCGGGTAAAAAAACGGGCGAAGGAATCCGGCAAGTTTGCGTTTGTCCACGTTGACCTGGCTTTCGACAAGCCGGAAGTGGTGGTGGATATCGACCGCGCCAAAGCCGCGCAGATGGGGGTTTCCATGCAGGATCTGGGGGGAACCCTGGCAACCCTGCTGGGTGAAGCCGAGATCAACCGTTTCACCGTTGAAGGTCGCAGCTACAAAGTCATTGCCCAGGTCGAACAGCCATTCCGCGACAACCCGGACTGGCTGAACAATTACTACGTGAAAAACGCCAAGGGCGAACTGTTGGCGCTGTCGACCCTGATCACCGTCACCGACCGTGCTCGACCGCGACAGCTGAACCAATTCCAGCAACTCAACTCGGCCATCCTGTCCGGAGTGCCGCTGGTGAGCATGGGGGAAGCCGTCGACCTCGTGCGCCAGATCGCCCGGGAAGAGGCACCTGCCGGTTTTGCCTTCGACTACGCCGGCGCATCGAGGCAGTACGTTCAGGAAGGCAGTGCCCTGTGGGTCACCTTTGCCCTGGCATTGGCAGTCATTTTCCTGGTACTGGCGGCCCAGTTCGAAAGCTTCCGCGACCCGCTGGTTATCCTGGTCACCGTGCCACTGTCCATCTGCGGTGCATTGATTCCGCTGTTCCTGGGGTGGTCGAGCATGAACATCTACACCCAGGTCGGGCTGGTGACGTTGATCGGGCTGATCAGCAAGCACGGCATTCTGATCGTCGAGTTCGCCAACCAGCTACGCAAGGACAAGGGCCTGACGGCACGCGAAGCAGTGGAGGAAGCGGCGGCCATCCGCCTGCGTCCGGTCTTGATGACCACCGCAGCGATGGTATTCGGTATGGTGCCATTGATCATCGCCACCGGTGCTGGCGCGGTCAGCCGGTTCGACATCGGCACGGTCATCGCAACGGGCATGTCGATCGGCACACTGTTCACCCTGTTTGTGTTGCCCTGCATCTATACGTTGCTGGCCAAACCGGATAAAGCCTGAACCCTGTAGGAGCCGGCTTGCTGGCGATGGTCGTTAACGATAACGCGTGTGAACTGGATAAACGCGGCGCACTTGAGGCCATCGCCAGCAATCGAGCGTCGACCGGCCGCTCCTACAGTTTCCCGGGAATACGTGAAGCCCAAATAAAAGGCCTCGCATCAGCGAGGCCTTTTATTTGGGCTTCAATCGGTTCAATTCTGCGGCCTCAATCCCTGAGAAAGTCCGAACATGAACAGCAACAAATCATGATCGGGTCGAGTAGCCACGGATGCCTTCACAACCCGCGGCAACGGACAATGTTCTTCTGCGTTTATCGAGCTGAGAACCTGGGGGCGTGGTTGCTCCCAGGCTGCCATCGCGATCGATGCAACTGCCAAGGCTCCTACCAGAAACAAACCTCGTGCAATTTCGAGTTTCATCGCTATAAATCCTTGATAGCGCTGCCAAACGCCGTCTCATAAAAGTAGACGAGCTTTTTCCAGTCTGCTTCGCTGAACGACGAGTGGCGACGCAACTGCTTCATGTCATGGGCCGCTGCGCGATGAGCGGTCAAACGCTGTCGGGATTTCTCCAGATCGATCAGGGCCACTTCGACCTTGGCCGTCTCGCCCTCACCGGTCACGCGAACGAATACGTGCTTGTCGTAAAGGCAACCGTGCTGCCAGCGGCCCTTGTGCATGCGCGCCAGGTTTTCAGCCAGGTCCTTGAGCACGCGGTCATGTATGGCTTCACCATGACGCTCGCGACCGCCACCGGCGTACCAGCGATCGATTTCCTCGAAGCCGTCCAGCGACCTGGTGACCAGCAAGGCACGCCATTTGTGCACTGGATCACGCTGCGCGCCGCAGAAAACGATATGCGGAACCCGTACGCCAAGCGCGGCCACACCGTTGAGCGCAGCACTCTCACGCAGTACTGTCGGCCGCCCGAAAGGGTGCTGCCAGCTACGATGGATATGCCCGGTCTGACGCTTGACGTAGAGCAGTTGACCATCACTGCCCATCACGCGTTGAACGCCGCTTTCCCCGCCGCGACGGACGTTAGGTTCTTCTACCCATTCACCGCGCTGATTCCAAAAGTAATCGAAGCGATCCTGGGGAGCGACTTCCGTTTCTGCTGCATACTGCACTGCCATCCTGTTACCTCTTGCGTAATACGTAAACTCGCCACATCGCATAGAGCGGCAAAAAGTCCAGTTGTTCCTGGATGCGGAAACCCGCCTGCTTAAATTCCTTTTCTACGGTAGCGGCCGGTAACACAAAGCGGTTTTGGTAACCTGCCTGCCCACGGGTTTTCTCCGAACGCTTGCGTTTCCAGGCCTTGAAGTTGCCATCGACCCACAGCGAAAGGATCACGCTGTCACGGGAAACTCGCTCGAATTCGCGCAAAATAGCCATGCGATGCTCGGCTTCACCGATGTGGTGGAGCAAGCGCATGCAAAAAATGCTGTCGACGGCGTTGTCCGGCAAGGCGATGTCGAATGCAGAAGTGTGCAAGGGCCGTACCCGTTTCACCACTTCGGCGGGTTGCGCCTGGGTTGCGACCTTCAGCATGGACTCCGAGTTATCGGCGCCAATGATCACGCGGTTGGTTTTTTCCGCCAGCAAGGGCCAGAAACGCCCTGCACCGCACGGCAAGTCGAGGACCAGGCCGGGCTCGCCAACCCGGGCCAGCGCCTTGCGCGCCAGTTGTTCTTCACGCCAATGGGACAGTCGACGACCGAGACCCTCCTGGTGTTTGCGCAAATAGCGTTGCGCGTGTTGATCGTCGTACTTTTCGGAAAAATCGAGTTTGATCGGGCCGTCCATCACCTGGTCTCCTGAACTTCTGATAGCAACTACCTTAGGTTTCGCGGTGTCGGTGACAGGTGATCCACTTGTGAAAGTTTCGTTACGGGAAACCTGGAAGTATTACAGGCTTTTACAGAATTGATAGGGGTTTGCCGGACGCCTGACTCAACAGATCAGGTTCAGGACAACTCCACCTGAAAACGGCAGCCACTAGGCTCCACGGTTGTCAGGCTGACGCTCCAGCCCTGGTTTTCACAGATCCGTTGCACCAGTGAAAGCCCCAGGCCCAATCCTTCCCCGCGCTTTTCGTTGCCCCGGACGAACGGCTCGAACATTGCCTCGCGTTTTTCCTCGGGAATGCCCACGCCACTGTCTTCGACCAGAAAGCCGGTGCCCGTCAGGGTCAGGCGGATGAAGCCCTGTTCGGTGTAATGCAAGGCGTTGCGCAGCAAGTTACCCATCACCGCGTGCAAGAAGGTCGCATTGTAGCCCTTGGCCTCGGGGTTGCCCGGTTCGAAGATGAGCTTCAACCCTTTGCTTTCAATGGGCTCGCGCCACAGACCGAGCAGGCCCTCGGCCACCTGCCCCAGGGTCTGCTGTGGCGACATGCTGGCATCTTCACGCTGGGCACGGGCCAGCATCAGGAAGGTTTGCACCAGCTCACGCATTTCTTCACATGCCCGGGCAATGCGTTCGACCTGGGCGCGACCGCGCTGATCGATACCAGGGTTTTCCAGCAACAACTCGCAGGAACTGGCCAATATCATCAAGGGCGTACGCAGTTCGTGGCTGACATCGCTGGTGAACAACCGCTCGCGGGTCAGGGCCTGACGCAAGCGCCCTAGGGTGGCGTCGAAGGCCACGGCCAGCTCGCCGACTTCGTCGGCGGCATAATCCGGAGCCAAAGGGGGGGCCAAACCGAGCAGTTGATCGCGATGGCGTACCTGGCGGGCCAGCCGCACCACCGGCGCCATGACCTTGCGGGCCAGGACCCAGCCGAGAAACACCGCCAGCGCCAGGCTCAATACGAACCCCACCAGCGCCACGGCAAACAGCACCCGCTCACGCTCTTCGAAGTCGCTCTGGTCCTGCAACAGCACGTAACGTCGGCCGTCGACGATTTCGACCATGGCGTGGTACGACAGGTTTTCACGGAACACTTCGTGGAACCCTGGCTCCAGGTGCCGCAGATCCTTGGGCAAGCTGAAATCACCCCGTCCGCCGCTGAAGTAGAACAATTGGTCCGGTTCGGGTCGATGGCTCCAGTCCGCGACATTGTCCATCAGCAACAGACGCTGCAAATCGCCGCCCAGCCCCGCCGAAATCAGTTTTTCCTCCACCAGGTGCACGGTCGCCACGATGCCCATGGCAAA
This sequence comes from Pseudomonas sp. GM55, assembly GCF_000282395.1. Classification (NCBI taxonomy): domain Bacteria; kingdom Pseudomonadati; phylum Pseudomonadota; class Gammaproteobacteria; order Pseudomonadales; family Pseudomonadaceae; genus Pseudomonas; species Pseudomonas sp. GM55. The sequence continues at coordinate 15,431 of NZ_AKJJ01000048.1, forward strand.
GGCACCGGCCACCAGTGCGCTCATCAGCGCAAAGGCAATGATGATGCGTTGAGAAAGGCTCTGCTTAAACTCCATCACGGCCCTCGGCCAAGCGATACCCCACACCGTGAACGGTTTGCAGCAATGGCTTGGCGAACGGTTTGTCGATCACCTGACGCAGTTGGTGGACGTGGCTGCGCAGGCTGTCGCTGTCCGGGCAGTCGTCCCCCCACAACGCCTCTTCAAGAATTTCACGGCGCAGCACATGCGGGCTTTTCTGCATCAACACGGCCAGCAACTTCAGGCCGACCGGGTTGAGTTTCAGCAACCGGCCTTCGCGGGTGACTTCCAGGGTGTCGAGGTCATAGCTCAGGTCGCCGACCTGCAAGGTCCGGCGCCCGCCGCCCTGGGTCCGGCGCATGACCGCTTCGATACGGGCCGCCAATTCAGACAGGGCAAACGGCTTGATCAGGTAATCATCGGCACCGGACTTGAAGCCTTGCAGACGGTCATCCAGTTGATCACGGGCCGTGAGCATGATCACCGGCGTTTCGCGGCGGGCATCTTCGCGCAGGCGCTTGCACAGGGTGTAGCCATCGATGCCGGGCAACATGATATCGAGCACGATCAAATCGTAGTGCTCGGTGGCCGCCAGATGCAGGCCAGACAGACCATCCTGCGCGCAATCCACGGTATAGCCTTTGAGCCCCAGGTAATCGGCCAGGTTGGCCAGGATATCGCGGTTGTCTTCAACCAATAGAATTCGCATGGGTATCTCTCCGTCCACAGTAACGGCCGTCATGGCCCGCGCAGCTTAAGGCCAAGTGTGGCCCACGGCTAGGGGAAGGCCAGGGGTGAATCAATTCGATCAACCAAAAGGTATGATTAACAAGTTTTTCACTATCGATTCACGCGCTGACTACAGCGGTCAGCCGAGACTCACACGCGTTTGATAATAAGGAATACAAAAAATGGACTATTTGAAGACGGCCCCCATGCGTTTTTTGCTGCTGGTGACCGGCTCCTGGCTGGTGATTTTTTTTCTGACTCGAACAGTCCTGCTTCTCACTCATCTGAATGAGGCCGGTAGCGGTTTTTTGTCAGTCTTCGGTATCGGCCTGCTCTACGACCTGGGTTTCATTGCCTACGCAGCACTGCCCATGGGCCTCTACCTGTTGCTGTGCCCGGCGGCCCTGTGGCGCACTCGTGGCCATCGCTGGTTCCTTCAGGGGCTGCTGACGGTCAGTCTGTTCGCGATGTTGTTTACGTCAGTGGCCGAATGGCTGTTCTGGGATGAGTTCGGCGTACGCTTCAACTTCATCGCCGTCGATTATCTGGTGTATTCCGACGAAGTACTGAACAACCTGCTTGAGTCATACCCGATCGGCACGCTGCTGAGCATCCTCGCCGTGCTGGCCGTAGCCCTGAGTCTTGCATTGCGCAAATCCTTCAACGCCGCACTTGATGCGCCGTTGCCGCCGCTGCGTGGCCGTTTTCTGAATGCGTTCGGTTTGTTGATCGTCGCCGGCCTGAGCATGCAACTGCTCAGCCAGGACGCCCCGCGCGCCCAGGGCGGCAACGCCTACCAGAACGAACTGGCGAGCAATGGCCCGTATCAATTCTTCGCGGCATTCCGCAACAACGAACTGGACTACCCGCAGTTCTACAGCACACTGCCGTCGGCCGTGGTTGCCCAACAGATTCGCGCCGAACTGGCAGAACCCAATGCCCGCTTCGTGGGTGAGGACCCACAGGACATTCGCCGGCAGATCGATAACCCGGGCGTACCGCGCAAGCCCAATATCGTGCTGGTTACCATTGAAAGCTTCAGCGCCAAGTACATGGGCAGCAACGGTGACACCCGTAACCTGACGCCCAACCTGGATGCCTTGCGCAAGCAGAGCCTGTATTTCAATAATTTCTACGCCACCGGCACCCGCACCGACCGCGGCCTGGAAGCCATCACCCTGGCGATTCCGCCAACGCCCGGTCGCTCGATCGTCAAGCGCGTCGGTCGTGAAAGCGGCTTTGCCAGCCTTGGCCAGCAACTCAATGCCGTGGGCTACGACAGTGTGTTTGTCTATGGCGGGCGCGGTTACTTCGACAACATGAATGCGTTCTTCAGCGGCAATGGCTATCGCGTTGTAGACCAGAGCAGCGTCGAGGAGTCGGAGATTCACTTCAAGAATGCCTGGGGCATGGCTGACGAGGATCTCTACAATCAGACACTGAAGCTGGCCGATGCCGACCATGCCAGGCAGCAGCCATTCCTGCTGCAACTGATGACGACGTCCAACCATCGCCCTTACACCTATCCGGACAACCGGATCGACATCAAGTCCGGCAACGGCCGTGACGGTGCGGTGAAATACACCGACTACGCCATTGGTCAGTTCCTTGATCAGGCGCGTCAAAAACCCTGGTTTGACAATACAATCTTCGTCTTTGTCGCCGACCACACCGCAGGCAGCGCCGGTAAGGAAGACTTGCCCATCGCCAACTATCAGATTCCGCTGTTCATCTATGCGCCCAAGTTGATCGAAGCTCGGGAAACTGCACAATTGGCCAGCCAGATCGATCTGGCGCCGACGTTGCTGGGCTTGCTCAATCTGGATTATGAATCGACGTTCTTTGGCCGTAACCTGTTGCAGGACAACCCGCTGCCGCCACGTGTGGTGGTCGGTAACTACCAGCACCTGGGGTTGTTCGACGGCAAGGACCTGGCGATCTTGAGCCCACGCCAGGGCTTGCGTCGTCACGATGAAGCGCTGACCGAAAGTCGCGAGTCCCGGTCAACCGCCGATGACCCGCTGATTACCCGCGCAATCACCTATTACCAAACGGCCAGTTATGGCTTCAAGCAACAGCTGCTTGGCTGGAAGGCGCCCAAGGAGGGTGCCGGTCAAGTCGGCGAACGTTAACCGAATCGCCCCGGGCTGATGCCCCGGGGCCTTTTCCTTTGTTCAGGATCCACCATGTCATCAACTGCTGTCCGTCCTGCCCCTCGCCCGCTCAATTTCCGGGTGTGCCTGGGGGTTCCCGCCGTTGCGGCGATCGTTCTGGTGTTGCTCGAACTGACCTCACTGGACATGGACCTTGCCAAGCTGTTCTACGACCCGGTCGCGGGTGACTTCATCGGACGGCACAGTTACTTCCTGGAAAACATCCTGCATACCCGCGCCAAGCAGGTAGTCATCGCATTTTCGGTGTTCGCCATCCTCGGCTACATCGCTTCGTTTTTCATGACCGGGCTCAAACCGTTCAAGCGTGAACTGGGTTGCCTGGTGCTGTCCCTGGGCCTGGCGACTTCCTTTGTCACGCCCATGAAAGCGGTGACCGCGGTGCAATGCCCTTGGAGCCTTGAGCAATTCGGCGGTCACGAGACCTACAGCGAACTGTTGAGCCCTCGCCCGCACACCGAAAAACCGGGACGTTGCTGGCCCGGCGGCCATGCGGCCACCGGTTTCACCCTGTTTGCCCTGTTTTTCGTACTGCGTGACCGTCGCCCGCGCATGGCTCGCGCAGCACTTGTCTTCGCCTTCGCCCTCGGCTCGGTGTTCTCCATCGGGCGGATGATGCAGGGCGCGCACTTCTTCTCGCACAACGTGTGGACGGCGGTGTTCTGCTGGCTGATTTGCCTGGGGTCGTATTACTACGTTATGTATCGACCCGCTTTGAAGGCTGAGCGCGAGGCAAAAGCAGTACCTGTCAGCGCCTGAACCACAAGTTCAAATGTGGGAGCGATGTGACCTTCGGATTCCGGGCAATAAAAAACCCCGCCTGCTTTCGCAGACGGGGTTTTTTCGTACAGGGGTAAGGCTGGCTTACATCATGCCGCCCATGCCACCCATACCGCCCATGTCTGGCATACCGCCGCCAGCTGCACCTTCTTTCTTCGGTGCGTCAGCTACCGCTGCTTCGGTGGTCAGGATCAGACCGCCGATCGAGGCTGCAGCCTGCAGAGCCGAACGGGTAACCTTGGTTGGGTCCAGGATGCCCATTTCGATCATGTCGCCGTATTCGCCGGTCGCAGCGTTGAAGCCGAAGCTGCCTTTGCCGTTCTTGACCTTGTCGACCACAACGCTTGGCTCGTCGCCGGAGTTGGCAACGATCTGGCGCAGCGGCGCTTCAACAGCGCGACGCAGAACAGCGATACCCACGTCCTGATCGGCGTTGTCGCCTTTCAGTTCGGTCAGTGCTTCCAGAGCACGGATCAGGGCCACGCCACCGCCAGGCACCACGCCTTCTTCAACGGCTGCACGGGTAGCGTGCAGGGCGTCTTCAACGCGGGCTTTCTTCTCTTTCATTTCAACTTCGGAACCAGCGCCAACCTTGATCACCGCAACGCCGCCGGACAGCTTGGCCAGACGCTCTTGCAGTTTTTCACGGTCGTAGTCCGAGGAAGTTTCGGCAACCTGGGCACGGATCTGAGTGATGCGTGCTTCGATGTCGCCGTGTACGCCAGCACCGTCAACGATGATGGTGTTTTCCTTGGACAGGGTCACGCGCTTGGCGCTGCCCAGGTTTTCCAGGGTTGCGCTTTCCAGGCTCAGGCCGATCTCTTCGGAGATAACGGTACCGCCGGTCAGAACGGCGATGTCCTGCAGCATGGCCTTGCGACGGTCGCCGAAGCCTGGAGCCTTGACGGCTGCGACTTTAACGATGCCACGCATGTTGTTCACAACCAGAGTCGCCAGGGCTTCGCCTTCAACGTCTTCGGCCACGATCAGCAGTGGACGGCCGGCTTTGGCAACGGCTTCCAGCACTGGCAGCATTTCGCGGATGTTCGAGATCTTCTTGTCGACCAGCAGGATCAGCGGGCCGTCCAGCTCAGCGACCATGGTCTCTGGCTTGTTGACGAAGTACGGGGACAGGTAACCACGGTCGAACTGCATGCCTTCAACAACCGACAGTTCGTTTTCCAGGCCCGAGCCTTCTTCAACGGTGATCACGCCTTCTTTACCGACTTTTTCCATGGCTTCGGCAATGATGTCGCCGATGGAGTTGTCGGAGTTGGCCGAGATGGTGCCAACCTGAGCGATAGCCTTGGTGTCAGCGCATGGCTTGGACAGGTTTTTCAGCTCTTTGACGATGGCGATGGTCGCCTTGTCGATGCCGCGCTTGAGGTCCATCGGGTTCATGCCGGCAGCGACGGCTTTCAGGCCTTCGTTGACGATCGACTGAGCCAAAACGGTAGCGGTGGTGGTGCCGTCGCCTGCGTCATCGTTGGCACGGGAGGCAACGTCTTTGACCAGCTGCGCGCCCATGTTTTCGAAACGGTCTTCCAGTTCGATTTCTTTGGCGACGGAAACGCCGTCCTTGGTGATGGTCGGAGCGCCGAAGCTCTTCTCGATGATCACGTTACGGCCTTTCGGGCCCAGGGTCGCTTTTACTGCGTCAGCCAGGACGTTGACACCGGTGAGCATTTTCTTGCGGGCGGAATCGCCGAATTTAACTTCTTTAGCAGCCATGATCGATATTCCTTAAATACTTTGAAGTAGCGGGAAAATGAGCGGGTAATCAGCCTTCGATAACAGCGAGGATTTCGTTCTCGCTCATTACCAGCAGGTCTTCGCCGTCGACTTTCACAGTGTTGCTGCCGGAGTAAGGACCGAACACAACCTTGTCGCCCACTTTCACGGACAGTGCACGCACTTCACCGTTTTCCAGTACGCGGCCGGTGCCTACAGCGAGGATTTCGCCGCTGTTGGCTTTTTCAGCAGCCGAACCTGGCAGGACGATACCGCCAGCGGTTTTCTTTTCTTCTTCGCTGCGACGGATGACGACGCGGTCATGCAGAGGACGAAGCTTCATTGTCGATCTCTCCTAATTGTGGTTTTCATCGGCCGGTGTAGTCCCGGCGGGTTTAACAAAGTCCGGCGGTGCCGGGTGCGGCTCGTCAAGCGAACCGCGGAAGTCTGTCTGGCGTGTTCGCCAGAAACCTTGCGGTGACCGTTACATAAGGGCGCATAAGCTTATTACAAGGGCGGGGATCGAAAATTTTTCAGGTCGATGCCCTGCAAACGAACACGGCACCCGAAGGTGCCGTGTTTGGAGTGCCATTACTTGATATCACGGTGTTCGAACTCGCCTTCGATCACGGTCGGCTCACGCCCCAGCGGCTCGCGGGGGGCTGGACCGCCGCGGGCTTGCAGGTCGTCGGCGAACGCTCGCTGACGCATCGCCTGCTCTTCGGCGCGCTGGCGCATTTTACCGGCCAGCAGGCGGCGACTGAACGGCAGCAGCATGAGCAGGCCGATCACATCACTGATGAAACCCGGAAGAATCAACAGGCCACCGGCCAATGCCAGCATCAGGCCTTCGAGCATGGTCTGGGCCGGCAACTCGCCGCGGCTCAGGCTTTCACGGGCACGCAAGGCCGTCGCCAGGCCGGCGATGCGCAGCACGAACACACCGAACATCGAGCCGAGAATGATCAGCAGCAAGGCCGGGAAAAACCCGATGGACCCTGCCACCTTGACGAATACGAACAGCTCCAACACCGGGAACAGCAGAAAGAGCAACAAAAAAGGGCGCATCAAATGGTTCCTCAACGCAAGAATGCCTTGCCAGTTCACCTTAGATGACGTCGCCGTTTCGTGAATTCAAGCGTCGGCCACTTCATTTTTCGGCCAATGTTCGGCGTGAGCCAGAGAAACCAAGGCCTCCCGGACTTGTTTCGGTGTATTACAAGGCGCTTGAAACGGCAACCAGTACAGACTTTGACCGATGCGCAAGTGCATGCCTTCGGTATCGATACCGGCCATTTGCGCCGGCACGTTTGTCGGCAGCCCGGCCAGCTCGACGTAATGGGCGATGGCCTTGGCGTGATCGGCGTTCATGTGCTCGACCATGCTCAGTTCAGCCTTGCCGGCGAAAGGGTTGGCCAGAGTCAGGTCATTGACCCAATGAATCGCGCCAAAGCCGCCGATGTAACGGTGGCGTACAGGCTTGAGCACCCAGAAGTCGAAATCGTGGGCCTTGTGATAACCCTGCGATTCCGGGAAGTAGCGGTAGTAACGTTCGGAGGCGGCTTCGATGGCGGCTTCGTCTTCGAGCTGCTGCGCTTCGGCCAGATAGGTCAATCGACCAACGGCCTGGACATCCTCAGCGCCACGCTCGCCCACGAACAGCGAGCATTTCGGGTCTTTCTGCAAGTTGTGGGTGTGCTGGGCGATGCGGCTGATCAGGATCAGCGGCCGGCCCAGCTCGTCCAGGCAGTACGGAACCACGGAGCCGAACGGAAAACCGGGCATCGATTTAGAGTGTGTCGAGAGCACTCCACGGTATTCCTTGAGAAGCAATTCTCGTGCATGCTTAGCCGCTTCTACGCTCAATTTATGACTCCTTAAATAGAATCCGTCAGAAAAACGGACGAGCTGCTGGTAAAAGTCCCAGCACGCCATCGGGGCAGTTCTCATGTGCAGCCGGGCCACGTCAGGCGCAGATCGAGAGGCTCTCTACAAGGAAACCACTCAGACCTGCTACCGGGGGCATGCGAATGCAACTCACTGACAAAGTAATCATTATCACTGGCGGTTGCCAGGGTCTAGGTCGTTCCATGGCCGAGTATTTCGCCGCCAAGGGCGCGAAACTTGCGCTGGTGGACCTGAACCAGGAAAAACTCGACGCCGCGGTCGCGGCCTGCAAGGCTCAGGGTGTCGAGGCCCGCGCCTACCTGTGCAACGTGGCCAACGAAGAGCAAGTGACCCACATGGTTGCCCAGGTCGCTGAAGACTTCGGCGCGATCCATGGCTTGATCAACAATGCAGGGATCCTGCGTGACGGCCTGTTGCTCAAGGTCAAGGATGGCGAAATGACCAAAATGAGCCTGGCCCAGTGGCAGGCGGTCATCGACGTCAACCTGACCGGCGTGTTCCTCTGCACCCGTGAAGTCGCGGCGAAGATGGTCGAGCTGAAAAACGTCGGCGCGATCATCAATATCTCGTCGATTTCCCGCGCCGGCAACGTCGGTCAGACCAACTACTCCGCCGCCAAGGCCGGTGTCGCCGCCGCGACAGTGACTTGGGCCAAGGAGCTGGCGCGCTACGGCATTCGTGTGGCCGGCATTGCACCGGGCTTCATCGAAACCGAAATGACCCTGGGCATGAAGCCGGAAGCGCTGGAAAAAATGACCGCCGGAATCCCGCTCAAGCGCATGGGCAAGCCGGAAGAGATCGCCCACTCGGCGGCGTACATCTTCGAGAACGACTACTACACCGGTCGGATTCTGGAGATGGATGGCGGGTTGCGGATCTAAGCCCCCCACAAAACGACTGTTGATAGGAGCGAGCTTGCTCGCGATGGTGGGTCAGTTACACCAATGTGCCTGACACACCATCGCGAGCGAGCTCCTACAGGGGACAGCATTTCAGCTTATTAGTCGTCGCTGATGCTGATGTTAGGCATCGCCGGCGTCAACGCTTCCTGCAACACGATCCGCGCGCCGACATGGCGGGCCAGTTCCTGATAGACCATGGCGATCTGGCTGTCAGGCTCGGCGATCACCGTTGGCTTGCCGCCATCGGCCTGTTCGCGGATGACCATCGACAGCGGCAACGAGGCCAGCAACTCGACGCCATACTGGTTGGCCAGCTTCACGCCACCGCCCTCACCAAACAGATGCTCGGCATGTCCGCAATTGGAGCAGATATGCACAGCCATGTTTTCCACCACGCCCAGCACCGGAATGTTGACCTTGCGGAACATTTCCACGCCCTTGCGTGCGTCCAGCAATGCCAGGTCCTGCGGGGTGGTAACGATGACCGCACCGGCCACTGGCACTTTCTGCGCCAGGGTCAGCTGGATGTCACCGGTGCCTGGCGGCATGTCGATGACCAGGTAGTCCAGATCGCCCCACGCCGTCTGGGTCACCAATTGCAGCAAGGCGCCGGAGACCATCGGGCCACGCCAGACCATCGGCGTGTTGTCATCGGTAAGGAAAGCCATGGACATCACTTCCACGCCATGGGACTTGAGCGGGACGAACCATTTCTGATCCTTGACCTCGGGACGGGTGCGCTCCGGTATGCCGAACATGATGCCCTGGCTCGGGCCGTAGATGTCCGCATCGAGAATCCCGACCTTGGCGCCTTCACGGGCCAGGGCCAAGGCCAGGTTGGCCGCCGTGGTGGATTTGCCCACCCCACCCTTGCCGGACGCCACGGCCACCACGTTCTTGACATTGGCCAGCCCCGGAACCTGTGCCTGGGCCTTGTGTGCGGCAATCACACTGGTGATCTCGACACGGGCACTTGCCACGCCATCCAGCCCCTGGATGGCCATTTCCAGCATCTGCGCCCAGCCACTCTTGAACAGGCCGGCGGCGTAACCCAATTCGAGCTGAACGCTGACGCGGTCGCCCTGGATCTCGATGTTGCGCACGCACCCGGCGCTGACCGGGTCCTGGTTCAGGTAAGGGTCGGTGTATTGGCGAAGGACGGCTTCCACCGCTGCGCGATTGACGGCGCTCATGGGCAACTCCGAAAACAGGACTGGAAAAGATGAAGGCTATCGTACCTGTTCTGAGCGTTCGACGGGATGCTCAAAAGTTTGCATCGACCCGTTACTCATCCAATGAAACAGGCTCACAGGGTGAAAAATATGCGCCGGCGCTTTATAGTGGCCGACCTCCGTTTCATCAAGTAGCCGAGCCCCATGTCCGAGCCACGCAAGATCCTCGTCACCAGCGCCCTGCCCTATGCCAATGGTTCGATTCACCTTGGCCATATGCTGGAATACATCCAGACCGATATGTGGGTGCGCTTCCAGAAGCACCGCGGCAATCAATGCATCTATGTCTGCGCCGACGACGCCCACGGTTCGGCCATCATGCTGCGCGCGGAAAAGGAAGGCATCACCCCGGAACAACTGATCGCCAACGTCCAGGCTGAACACAGCGCCGACTTTGCCGAGTTCCTGGTGGACTTCGACAACTTCCACTCCACTCACGCCGAAGAAAACCGTGAGCTGTCGAGCCAGATCTACCTGAAGCTGCGTGACGCCGGGCACATTGCGCAGCGCTCGATCACCCAGTATTTCGACCCGGAAAAGAAAATGTTCCTGGCCGACCGCTTCATCAAGGGCACCTGCCCGAAATGCGGCACCGAAGACCAGTACGGCGACAACTGCGAAAAATGCGGCGCGACTTATGCGCCAACTGACCTGAAGGATCCGAAGTCGGCGATCTCCGGCGCTACCCCGGTGCTCAAGGATTCCCAGCATTTCTTCTTCAAGCTGCCGGATTTCCAGGCCATGCTGCAGACCTGGACCCGCAGCGGCACCTTGCAGGATGCCGTGGCCAACAAGATCGCCGAATGGCTGGACGCCGGCCTGCAACAGTGGGACATCTCCCGCGATGCGCCGTATTTCGGTTTCGAGATTCCCGATGAGCCGGGCAAGTACTTCTACGTGTGGCTGGATGCGCCGATCGGCTACATGGCGAGCTTCAAGAACCTGTGCAACCGTACGCCGGAGCTGGACTTCGACGCGTTTTGGGGCAAGGACTCCACCGCCGAGCTGTACCACTTCATCGGCAAGGACATCGTCAATTTCCACGCCCTGTTCTGGCCAGCCATGCTCGAAGGCGCCGGCTACCGCAAACCGACCGGGATCAACGTGCACGGCTACCTGACCGTCAATGGCCAGAAGATGTCCAAGTCCCGCGGCACCTTCATCAAGGCCCGCACTTACCTGGATCACCTGTCGCCGGAATACCTGCGCTACTACTACGCCTCCAAGCTGGGCCGTGGCGTCGATGACCTCGACCTGAACCTTGAAGACTTCGTGCAGAAGGTCAACTCCGACCTGGTGGGCAAGGTCGTCAACATTGCCAGCCGTTGCGCCGGGTTCATTCACAAAGGCAATGCCGGCGTGATGGTCGACACCAACGCCGCGCCCGAGTTGACCGAAGCATTCCTGGTCGCCGCGCCGGGCATTGCCGACGCCTATGAGGCCCGCGACTTCGCCCGCGCCATGCGCGAGATCATGGGCCTGGCCGACCGCGCCAACGCCTGGATCGCCGACAAGGCGCCGTGGTCGTTGAACAAACAGGAAGGCAAGCAGGATGAAGTCCAGGCTATCTGCGCCACTGGCGTCAACCTGTTCCGCCAGTTGGTGATCTTCCTCAAGCCTGTCCTGCCGCTGCTGGCTGCCGACGCCGAGGCGTTTCTGAACGTCGCGCCACTGACCTGGAACGACCATGCGACCTTGCTCGGCAACCATCAGTTGAACGAGTTCAAACCACTGATGACCCGTATCGACCCGGTCAAGGTGCAAGCCATGACTGACGCTTCGAAAGAAGACCTGACCGCCAGCCAGACCGATACCGGCGAAGCCGCACCTGCCGGCAATGGCGAACTGGCCAAGGATCCGTTGTCGCCGGAAATCGAGTTCGACACCTTCGCGGCAGTCGATTTGCGCGTCGCGCTGATCGTCAAGGCTGAACACGTGGAAGGCGCCGACAAGCTGCTGCGCCTGACCCTGGACATCGGTGACGAGCAACGCAACGTGTTTTCCGGGATCAAGAGCGCCTACCCGGACCCGTCCAAGCTCAATGGTCGTCTGACCATGATGATCGCCAACCTCAAGCCACGGAAAATGAAGTTCGGTATCTCCGAAGGCATGGTGATGGCGGCCGGTCCTGGCGGTGAAGAAATCTACCTGCTGAGCCCTGACAGCGGCGCCAAGCCAGGTCAGCGCATCAAGTAAGGTCTGCGGCAAATCGATCCCACAGTCGTGCCTGGCGCGCCTGTGGGATTTTCATGTCTGGCCCACCCTCCCGCCTTGCCGGATAATGCCTAAGCTTTTTAGACCATCTCCTGCAAAAACTACCGTTCTTGCCGGCACGAACAATGACCGAGATCCTGCTTACGCTTATCAGCGCCGCCCTGATCAACAACCTCGTGTTGCACTGGCCGCTGGCCGTCGATCCGCTGTTGGCTGGCCAGCGCCGTCAGGTCCATGCCTTGGGTATTGCGACGACATGCCTGATGCTGGTCGCGGGCATGCTCGGATACACGCTCTATCACTGGCTGCTGGTGCCGCTGCAATTGACGACGCTGCGCCTGTTTGTATTTCTGCCTTTGAGCGTACTGCTGATCGGCCCGTTGCTGAAACTGCTGGCACGGGTGTTTTCGACGCTGTCGTTCGAAGGCCTATGGCCATTGCTGCTGGGCAATGCCGGCGTGCTCGGCGTGGCCTTGCTCAATGCTCAGGAGGACAAGGGCTTTTTTCACGCCACAGCCCTGAGCCTCGGTGCAGGGCTGGGCTTCTGGCTGGTGTTGAGCCTGTTCACTGATTTGCGTGAACGCACGGCCGACAACGATGTTCCCCTGCCCTTTCGCGGCTTGCCGATCGACCTGATTGGTGCCGGCCTGATCGCAGTGGCCTTTCTCGGATTCAGCGGACTGATCAAAACATGAGTCTGATTCAACGCATCGACGCACTCTTGCCGCAAACCCAATGCGGCAAGTGCGGCCACCCCGGGTGCAAACCGTACGCCGAAGGCATCGCCAGCGGTGAGGCGATCAACAAGTGTCCGCCCGGCGGCAACGAAACCATCGCGGCCCTGGCCGAATTGCTGAAGGTGCCGGTGCTGGAACTGGACATCACTCGCGGCTCGGCACCTGCGCAGATCGCCTATATCCGCGAAGCCGAGTGTATCGGTTGCACCAAGTGCATTCAGGCCTGCCCGGTCGATGCCATCGTCGGCGCGGCCAAACTGATGCACACGGTGATCATCGATGAGTGCACCGGTTGCGACCTCTGCGTGGCGCCGTGCCCGGTGGACTGCATCGAAATGCGCCCACTGCCACCGAACACGGTACTGCCTGTTGTCGGGGGCCTGGCCCTTACACCGCAGGCAAGGCAGGCCCGCACCCTCAAGCGCGACCACGCACGAAGCCGCTTCGAACAACGCAATGCCCGCCTGCAGCGTGAGGAGCAACAGAAAATCGCCGAGCGGCAGGCCCGACAGCGGGCCGCACAACCTGCCGAAGCGGCAGTCGACCCGGTGCAGGCCGCCCTCGAGCGTGTTCGCGCACAGAAAGCCGCCAATGCCGATGCCGCACTGAAAAAGGCGAAAATCGATGTGGCGATGAGTCGGGCGCAGCTGCACAAATCGCTGAAAGCCTTCGGACATCCACCGACCTTCGAACAGCAAGCGCAGTTGATCGTCTTGCAACAGCAGTTCGAAGCGGCCGAACAAAACCTGGCGCAACTGGAAAGCGCCACCCCACCGCCCCCTGCGCCGACGGTCGCCGCCGTGTCATCAAAAGATGCCGATCTGAAACGGGCCAAGATCCAGTTGGCCATGCGCCGTGCCGAACTCAAGAAGGCTCAGGCCAACGAAGCACCGGCGGAACAAATCGAAGCCCTGGAGCGCGCACTCGGCGAAGCCGAACGCCAGGTGGACGCCCATGCCAGCCCTTGAAGCCGTGGATGATCGCCTGCAACAGGCGATGAAACTGGTGCTGCTGGCCACGCTACCGGGGATGCTGGCGGCGTTCTGGCTATACGGCTGGGGCGTGTTGATCAACCTGGCTCTGGCGGCCACTGCTGCGTTGGCCGTTGAGGCCGCTGTCGTGTTATGGCGCAAGCGACCGCTGAGGCCAACCCTGAGTGACGGTAGCGCATTGGTCAGTGCCGCATTGCTGGCTCTGGCGTTGCCGCCTTACTGCCCATGGTGGCTGACCCTCAGTGCTGCCGCTTTTGCGATGGTGTTTGGCAAGCACTTGTATGGCGGCGTCGGCTCGAATCCCTTCAACCCGGCGATGCTCGGTTTTGCCCTGGTGCTGGTGACCTTTCCCCAACCAATGACCCATTGGCCATCGTCCCACGGGATGGACCTGCTGAGTGGCTTGCAGCAAGTGTTCGGAGTCGGCCATGCGCCGGATGCGTGGGTGCAGGCCACGGCACTGGACAGTCTGCGGATCAACAAAAGCCTGACCATGGATGAACTGTTTGCCGGCAACCCGGCATTCGGCCACTTTGGCGGCCGGGGGGTGGAATGGCTGAACCTGGCTTTTGTGGCAGGTGGCCTGTTTCTTCTGCAACGAAGGGTAATCAGCTGGCACGCCCCCGTCGGCATGCTCGCCAGCCTGTTCATCATCAGCCTGCTGTGCTGGAACGGGTCGGGCTCGGACTCCCATGGCTCACCGCTGTTTCATCTGCTGACCGGCGCGACCATGCTGGGGGCGTTCTTCATCATCACCGAACCGGTGTCCGGCGCCAGAAGCCCTGGCGCACGGCTGCTGTTCGGCGCTGGCGTCGGGCTTCTGACTTATCTGATTCGTACCTGGGGCGGCTATCCGGACGGCATCGCATTCGCCGTGCTGTTGATGAACCTGTGCGTGCCGGCGCTGGAGCGGTTCGTGGCGGCCAGACAGCAGCCGGAGGCGCCATGAGCCGGGCTTCAAGCATTGCGCTTGTGGTGCTTTTGGGCGGGCTGGGCTTTGGCGTGACGTACGTCGTGCAGCTCGGCAGCGCGCCGCGCATTGCAGCCGAACAGCGCCTGATCGACAGCCGTAACCTGCTCGACCTGATCCCGTCAGACAGCTACGACAATCAGCCACTCGAACACCCCATCAAGTTCGAAACAACCATCCTGACCAACAGCACCTTGCTGGGTGGTTATCTGGCGACCCGGGCCGATCAGCCCGTCGCGGTGTTACTGCGCAGTCAAACCCTTGGCTACGCCGGAGCCATCGACCTGCTGATCGCTATCGACGCCAATGGCAGGTTGCTGGGCGTCAAAACCCTCAAGCAGTCGGAAACACCAGGACTGGGAGCACGGATCGCCGACTGGCCCAACACCTGGCTGCAGATTTTTTCCGGCAAATCTCGAACAGAACCCGGTGACAGCGGCTGGGCGCTGAAAAAGGATCAGGGGCAGTTCGATCAGATCGCAGGTGCGACCATCACCTCAAGAGCAGTGATCAATGCTGTCCACGATGCCTTGCGCTACTTCGATGAACATCGACAGCAACTGCTCGGAAAACCTGCCCATGGATAACTCATCGACTCTGCGCAACGCCTTGATGATGACGCCACTGATCGGCGCCACTCACTCGCTGATGGCCGCACTTGGCCTGTGTCTGATGTTCATGGTGGTAACCCGGTTGTTCAGCCTGGCCATGGGTGCCCTGCGATCCCGACTTATCCCGGCGGCCCGCTTGCCGGCCAGTATTCTGTTGGCGGCCACGCTCGCCAGTTGCGCGGACCTCACGGCACAAGCCTGGTCGCTACAATGGCAGCAACATCTGGGGTTTTATGGCGCCTTGATCGCCTTGCAATGCGTCGTACTGGAACACGCCGGGTTCTTTCAGAACGGCTGGCACCAACGCCTGCGACTCGATGGACTGTTTGTCGCGCTAATGATCGGGCTGGCCTTGCTGCGCGAACTCATCGGCAACGGAACACTTGGAAGCCATCTATCGTGGCTGTCCGGCGCAACGCAAAATGACTGGCAAGGCTGGGTGCTGCTGGCCGATGGCGGTCTGCGCCTGGCGACATCGGTCCCTGGCGGATTCATTCTGCTCGGACTGCTGATCGCTGCCTGGCAGGCCTGGCGCCCCACATCCATACATTGATTGCCTTCGAGGAAACGCACCGCCCATGAATGCCGCAAAACGTCTGGAAATATTCCGCAGACTGCACGAGGACAACCCGGAACCAAAGACCGAGCTGGCCTATTCCTCACCGTTCGAACTGCTGATTGCCGTGATTCTCTCGGCACAGTCGACCGATGTCGGCGTCAACAAGGCCACAGCCAGGCTGTTCCCGGTCGCCAATACCCCGGCAGCGATCCATGCCCTGGGTGTCGAGGGACTGTCGGAGTACATCAAGACCATCGGTCTGTACAACAGCAAGGCGAAAAACGTGATCGAAACCTGCCGCTTGCTGGTCGAGCGCCATGCCGGTGAAGTGCCGCAAACCCGCGAAGCGCTGGAAGCGCTGCCCGGCGTCGGCCGTAAAACCGCCAACGTGGTACTCAATACCGCATTCCGTCAGCTGACCATGGCCGTCGACACGCATATTTTCAGGGTCAGCAACCGGACTGGCATTGCTCCCGGCAAAAATGTGGTGGAAGTCGAGAAAAAGCTGATGAAATTCGTGCCCAAAGAGTACCTGCTCGACTCCCATCACTGGCTGATCCTTCACGGCCGCTATGTTTGCCTCGCCCGCAAGCCCCGGTGCGGAAGCTGCCGGATCGAGGACTTGTGCGAATACAAGCACAAAACCTCCGACGATTGAGGCGCTATTGGGATTAGCTAATTACCGATTGAAAAAATCTTTTTTACCCGCCGGGAGATTGTCGATATAAGGAGCCCCAAAGGCCTTCTTAGCCTGGAGTAATTAAATGAGTACTGGCAAAGAGCAATTGGACGTAGAAGATGACTTCACCACCGCCGAAACCGATGACGCCGAGCCGGTGGTTGAAGTAGCGAAAACTAATCTGAGCAAGCGCCGCACCATCGACAATCTGCTGGAGGAGCGCCGACTGCAAAAGCAATTGGCCGATTACGATTTTGACTTATGACACCTGAAAGCCTCCCGAAACGGAGGCTTTTTTCTAAGTGCCCTACTCCGGTAGCCTGCCCCTGAGCGCACAGTTACGTCATTACACCAGACCATTGCGTTGTGCCAGCTCGATCAAATCGACTAGAGACCTCGCATTCAGCTTCAGCAACAGACGGGTCTTGTAAGTACTGACCGTTTTATTACTTAGAAACATTCCATCGGCAATCTCTTTATTGGTCTTTCCTCTGGCCAACTGTTGCAGGACCATCATTTCCCGCCCCGACAATCGATCAACCATATCGGCCTCACTGGCGTTCCCCAAACTGCAACGCACGGTATGCAAGGCTTGATTGGGAAAGTAACTGTAGCCTGACAACACAGCCTTTATTGCACTGAGCAACTCCGTCAGGTCTTGTTGTTTGCAGACATAACCGGCCGCACCGGATTGCATGCAACGCATGGAAAAATGCCCCGGCGCCTGGGAAGTCAAAATCAGAATTTTCATTAGCATGGAGGTCGAAGACAAACGCGCGATGACTTCCAACCCGTCCAGCTTCGGAATCCCGATATCCAGAATCACAATATCCGGCATAAGTTCACGGGCCAGTTGCAGTGCATCTACACCATTATCGGTTTCTGCAATAACTTCGTAGCCATGACGCTCCATTAGCATACGTACCGCAAGACGAATGACGGGGTGATCATCCACGATCAGCACTTTATTCATGGGCAAGTCCAATTTTCGCTGTTCGAATTTTCAGAGCCAGCACAATAGCCTAGTCGTTTCACCCAAGGCATGTCGCTCCTTCAAGCCACCCACACCAAGAGACATCCCCTACAAACAACACGGATTTATCCTACAAAAAACCCTCGAACGGAATGAACTGAAAACTGTATCGACGTCAGTGTGTCGCACTTTCCAGCAGTCGCCTCTATCGATTCACGACCAAGGTTTTCCGAGAACCCACCTGAACGGCCGCGCGTTGATAAACATAATCCGCCCCCCCGTTAAAACGTAACTGATATTTTCGCACTCAGCATTCACACCAGAAATATCACACACCAAGAATGCAATTACTCTTACAGCAAATAAATTTTCTTGAGCATTCACTAATACACTTCCAATATTCAAAAAAACCGAAGAACAACACAACAGAAAGCAAACGCACTTATCAAAGCAAAAAAACAATGAAAAATACTGAAGCAATCACTACATTAAACCAACCTCACAAACCACTCGAGAAAAGACAAAACAGCATGAATACAGAACATGATAAAAAACGAATTACCAATCCAATGACAATTATTGCGATATTCGCAGCACTCTCTGAAACTTCTGCCGCCGTCTCTCTACCCTTTCTTGACCAAGAAGAACGAGAACTCTATGTCTGGTTTCTGATCAGCTTTCCGTTTTATTTACTTCTGCTTTTTTTCGCGACACTCAACTTCAACTACCGATCACTGTATGCGCCATCCGACTTTGAAAAGGGAAAACATTTCATGAAGGCCATGGATGATGCTGGGCGCTCGGAAAAAAAAGCGTCCGGGAAGTCGCTTGAGAATCACGCTCTGGAAACATCAACGAATGAGCAGCAGTCAACCCGGACGCCCTGCGGTGCACAGGACCCGCCAACGGAGATTGCCCTGCAATCCACCGTCTTGATTCAGCATCGGATTCAGTTACCGGAGCCTATAAAGGACCTGTACATCGTTGATGCACGCTGGATGAGCAAGGAGATCGAATTTTCAGCGCTGCTGGAAACCATCCAGAGGCCACGGGAAAAGACGGCTGACGTGATTCTGTTTGTCACTTGTGCCGTTTCGGAGACTTTGCTGAAGGCCAGTGCGCTTAAATATTCAAGGCAGACCAGGAAAGGCTGTGCCGCCTTTTATGTTGCCTACAACCTGGACTCGCAAAGGTTGACGGTCATTGATCAAGCCGGACAACCGGCAAACAACAACGCGTAGAACAAGACAGACCATTGGAAGGAAAAAAACAGGATATCGTCAGCGGCAACAAAAACACCTGACAACGCAGTAACTGGCGTCACCCCCATTTTCAGGTGCCTGACCTCGTCATGGACGAGGTCAGGCTCCCATCACGATGTCAAAGGTCTCAGAACAGCTTCCGGCCTTTGTTCGCCGCAATGCGCATGCGCAGGGCATTGAGCTTGATGAAGCCCGCTGCATCCGCCTGGTTGTACGCGCCGCCATCTTCTTCGAAGGTAGCGATGTTGGCGTCGAACAGCGAGTCGTCGGACTTGCGGCCTGTGACGATCACATTGCCCTTGTACAGCTTCAGGCGCACAACGCCGTTCACGTTGACCTGGGATGCATCGATCATCTGCTGCAGCATCAGACGCTCAGGGCTCCACCAGTAACCGGTGTAGATCAGGCTGGCGTACTTGGGCATCAGCTCGTCCTTGAGGTGAGCCACTTCGCGGTCCAGGGTGATCGATTCGATCGCACGGTGGGCACGCAGCATGATGGTGCCGCCTGGAGTTTCGTAGCAGCCACGGGACTTCATGCCCACGTAGCGGTTCTCGACGATGTCGAGACGGCCGATACCGTGTTCGCCACCGATACGGTTCAGGGTCGCCAGCACGGTGGCCGGAGTCATTTCGACGCCGTCCAGTGCGACGATGTCGCCGTTGCGGTAGGTCAGTTCCAGGTACTGCGGCTTGTCTGGAGCGTTTTCCGGGGAAACGGTCCAGCGCCACATGTCTTCTTCGTGCTCGGTCCAGGTGTCTTCCAGCACGCCGCCTTCATAGGAGATGTGCAGCAGGTTGGCATCCATGGAGTACGGGGATTTCTTCTTGCCGTGGCGCTCGATCGGGATCGCGTGCTTAGCGGCGTAATCCATCAGCTTTTCACGGGACAGCAGGTCCCATTCGCGCCAGGGAGCAATCACTTTCACACCTGGCTTCAAGGCATAGGCACCAAGTTCGAACCGAACCTGGTCGTTGCCTTTGCCGGTGGCACCATGGGAAATGGCGTCAGCGCCGGTTTCGTTGGCGATTTCGATCAGGCGCTTGGCGATCAGCGGACGAGCGATGGAAGTACCCAGCAGGTACTCGCCTTCGTAAACGGTGTTGGCGCGGAACATCGGGAAAACGAAATCGCGCACGAACTCTTCGCGCAAATCGTCGATGTAGATCTCTTTGACGCCCATGGCCTGAGCCTTGGCGCGCGCAGGTTCGACCTCTTCGCCCTGACCCAGGTCAGCGGTGAAGGTCACCACTTCACAGTTATAAGTATCCTGCAGCCACTTGAGGATCACCGAAGTGTCCAGGCCGCCGGAATACGCCAGAACGACCTTGTTTACGTCCGCCATGCCATCACTCCACGGGGTTCTACGGAAAGCCGGGAAGTCTACCGCTCATGCAGAATAATTTACAGTGGCGCGACAGCTTATGACGACGAAGCGACAGATAATGTCGAGAGGGCGACGATAACCGCTGTGTCAGGAAGTTGCCGAAGTGGCCGCTTTCGTCGCTTGCGGGGCGACTTGTTCCGCAGGCGCTCCACGTTCCAGGCGTACCGCTACCCGTCGGTTCTTCGCACGGTTGGCGTTGCTGGTATTGGGCGCCAGTGGATAACGTTCGCCATGGAAACGCAGGGTGATTTGCGACTCCTGGATGCCGTTGGCCTTGAAGAACTCCATCACCGCCAGGGCCCGGCGCCGCGAAAGGTCGCGGTTGGTCAGACGGTTGCCGCTGTTGTCGGAGTGCCCGTCGAGCTCGATATGATTGACCGTCGGATCGGCCTTCATGTACTCCAGCATGACCTGTAGCCTGGCCTTCGCGGCGCTGTCGAGCTCGATTCCGCCGCCGGGGAAGCCGACTTCGGATTGCTTCACCTGCTCGAAGTTCTGCGGCAACAGTTTGGCCACGCAGCTTTGGTAATCGGCAAACGCCTTGGTGAACCTGACCGGCAGCAAGCGCACTTCCGACACCCGGCCATCCCCCGAGGAATGGCGAACCACCGGGCTGCGACCGTCCATCAATCCGCTGATCAGGCGTCCGGCCTGAACCTGTGAACTGTTGAACAACACATTGCCGCTGCCAACTCTCACTGTACCCAGATTGATATCGTCACGCCCCGGTTGCCACGGTGCTGCAGCGGCCAGCAAGGTCGCCGAACCGCCGCCGATCATCGGGTTGTAGGTTTTCAGACGAAAAGTCGCCTGCTCGCCGGCACGACGCACGAACTCGCCCGAACCGAAGTCGGTTATCGGCTGAGCCAGGCGGCATTCGAACTTGTCACCTTCAACCGTCCACTCAATGCTCTCCAGACGGGTCTGGAAAGTGAGCGCCATCGCGGGAAGGCTGGCAAACACACTGAGCAAGGCTAAATAACGCTGGCGCACGGGAGGCTCCACTGGCTTCTACAACAAAAAGACCGACACACGCATGTTTACGGCATACCTGTTGGATATCGGAAGCTTCCCGTAAAACTTGATAGCGAGTGCCTGCAAGAGTCTTTTCCGGTAGCATTCCCCTGAGTTTGACCCGCCTGGAATCCCCTCATGTCCGACCGCCTGACCCTGCTGCGTCCCGACGACTGGCACATTCATCTTCGCGATGGTGCCGTGTTGACCAATACTGTTGCGGATGTCGCGCGCACCTTTGGCCGCGCCATCATCATGCCCAACCTGGTTCCACCGGTGCGTAACACGGCCGAAGCCGACGGCTATCGCCAGCGGATTCTCGCTGCCCGCCCGGCCGGCAGCCCGTTCGAGCCGCTGATGGTCCTGTACCTGACCGACCGCACCCAGCCTGAAGAAATCCGCGAGGCCAAGGCCAGCGGATTCGTGTACGCCGCCAAGCTGTACCCGGCCGGCGCGACCACCAACTCGGACTCCGGTGTGACCAGCATCGACAAGATTTTCCCTGCACTCGAGGCCATGGCCGAAGTCGGGATGCCGTTGCTGATTCACGGTGAAGTCACCCGTGGCGATGTCGACGTATTCGACCGCGAAAAATTCTTCATCGATGAGCACATGCGCCGTGTGGTCGAGCGTTTCCCGACCCTCAAGGTGGTCTTCGAACACATCACCACCACGGACGCCGTGCAGTTCGTCAACTCGGCTTCGGCCAACGTGGGCGCGACCATCACCGCTCACCACCTGTTGTACAACCGCAACCACATGCTGGTGGGCGGGATTCGGCCGCACTTCTATTGCCTGCCGATCCTCAAGCGCAATATCCACCAGGAAGCCCTGCTCGACGCCGCCACCAGCGGCAGCGAGAAGTTCTTCCTCGGCACCGACTCGGCGCCCCACGCCCAGCATGCCAAGGAAGCGGCCTGCGGCTGCGCCGGTTGCTACACCGCCTTTGCTGCTATCGAGATGTACGCCGAAGCCTTCGAACAGCGTAATGCGCTGGACAAGCTCGAGGCCTTCGCCAGCCTCAATGGCCCCCGGTTCTATGGTCTACCGGCCAACACCGATCGCATTACCCTGGTCCGCGAAGAATGGACCGCCCCTGCCAGCCTGCCGTTTGGCGAGCTGACCGTTATCCCGCTGCGCGCCGGTGAAAAACTGCGCTGGCGCCTGCTGGAGGAACACGCGTGAGTGAAGACCATTTCGATGACGAACTGGAAGGCAATGGTGGCGGAGGCGGTTCCCGTCATCCAATGGCCGCGCGGTTTCGCGGTTACCTGCCGGTTGTCGTCGACGTAGAAACCGGTGGCTTCAACTCGGCCACCGACGCCCTGCTGGAAATCGCCGCGACCACCATCGCCATGGATGAAAAGGGGTTTGTCTACCCGGATCACACCTACTTCTTCCGAGTCGAGCCGTTCGAAGGCGCGAACATCGAAGCCGCGGCCCTGGAGTTCACCGGGATCAAGCTCGATCACCCGCTGCGCATGGCCGTGAGTGAAGAGTCAGCCCTGAACGATATCTTCCGCGGTGTGCGCAAGGCCCTCAAGGCCAATGGCTGCAAACGGGCGATCCTGGTCGGGCATAACAGCAGCTTCGACCTGGGCTTCCTGAATGCGGCGGTTGCGCGCCTGGAGATGAAGCGCAATCCGTTCCATCCGTTCTCCAGTTTCGATACCGCCACGCTCGCAGGCCTCGCGTATGGCCAGACCGTACTGGCCAAGGCGTGCCAGGCAGCCGACATCGACTTCGACGGTCGTGAGGCTCACTCGGCACGCTATGACACCGAAAAGACGGCAGAGCTGTTCTGCGGCATCGTCAATCGCTGGAAACAAATGGGTGGCTGGGAAGACTTCAACGACTGATTGCGGTCCCTGATACACCTGTAGGAGCGAGCTGGCTCGCGATGGTGGTCAACGATAACGCGGGCTGCCTGGTTCCCCGTGGTGCTCTTGAATCCATCGCGAGCGAGCTCGCTCCTACAGAGGTACAGAGTTCCAGGTTTATCCCGCGCATAAAAAAACCGGCCTCGAAGGCCGGTTTTTTTATGCCTGGAACGCCTTACAGAGCGGCAGCGTGCTCGGTCAGGTAAGCCGCAACGCCTTCTGGCGAAGCGTTCATGCCTTTGTCGCCTTTCTTCCAGTTGGCAGGGCAGACTTCGCCGTGCTCTTCGTGGAATTGCAGAGCGTCAACCAGACGCAGCAGCTCTTCCATGTTACGACCCAGCGGCAGGTCGTTGATGATCTGCGAACGGACAACGCCTTTGTCGTCGATCAGGAACGCACCACGGAAAGCAACGCCGTCAGCGGACTGAACGTCGTAGGCCTTCATGATTTCCTGCTTGATGTCGGCAGCCATGGTGTAACGAACTTCGCCGATACCACCATTGTTGACCGGGGTGTTGCGCCAGGCATTGTGGGTGAAATGCGAGTCGATCGACACGGCGACCACTTCAACGTTGCGTGCCTTGAACTCGGACATGCGGTTGTCCAGAGCGATCAGCTCGGACGGGCAAACGAAGGTGAAGTCCAGTGGGTAGAAGAACACCAGGCCGTATTTGCCTTTGATCGCCGAAGACAGGGTGAAGCTGTCAACGATCTCGCCATTGCCGAGTACGGCCGGTACGGTGAAGTCAGGGGCTTGTTTGCCTACGAGTACGCTCATTGGATATCTCCTGGTGTAATAGCGTGAGAAACAGGGTTCGCATCAGCCTGCCACCCTGAGGCGACAGCCCTGTGACACGATCCCCGGTCGCAAAAGACCGGCCATCATACACCGCGTGTTTGAGCTGGCTTAGCTGTTTTTTCCCTGTACGATGAAATCCTCAACGGTTTTGTATCCCCAGACTTGCCAGGCAGACCGTTCGTCAGCCATACCCATTTATGACGGAAAGTGCTCTGAAACCACTTTGACAATCATTCTCGTTAACATTAAGATCCATCGCAATTGAGTCACAATCAGCGACGGTCCTTCCTTATGTATGTTTGCCTCTGCACTGGCGTCACCGACGGTCAAATCCGCGATGCGATCTATGAAGGATGCTGCAGCTACAAGGAAGTCCGCGTGGCCACAGGCGTTGCCAGTCAATGCGGCAAATGTGCCTGCCTGGCCAAGGAAGTGGTCCGCGAGACCCTGACAAAACTGCAAACAGCCCAGGCTGCAATTCCATATCCAGCAGAATTTACAACCGCTTAAATATCGAATTTCAAAGAACCGGACATATGTCCGGTTTTTTTATGTCTCTAAATCAACTAGTTATGCTCTAGACGCGGAACACAAACATTCTTATTCCGATTAATTTTCATTTAAGTTTCAACAACTTAGGTTTGACACTATTAAATACGCGGCTCAAACTCTGCTCTATTGACAGCTAATACAGGGCAGGACCCCATCATGAAAGGCGACGTTACAGTCATCCAGCATCTCAACAAGATCCTTGCCAATGAGCTGGTCGCGATCAATCAATATTTCCTGCATGCGCGCATGTATGAAGATTGGGGCCTGAACAAGCTCGGCAAACACGAGTACCACGAATCCATCGACGAGATGAAACACGCGGACAAGCTGATCAAGCGCATTCTGTTCCTTGAAGGCCTGCCGAACGTCCAGGACCTCGGCAAGCTGCACATCGGCGAACACACCAAGGAAATGCTTGAGTGCGACCTGCGTATCGAACGCACCGGTCACGCGGATCTCAAAGTGGCTATCGCTCATTGCGAAACAGTTGGCGACTTCGGTAGCCGTGAGCTGCTTGAAGATATCCTCGAGTCCGAAGAAGAACATATCGACTGGCTGGAAACCCAGCTGGGCCTGATCGACAAGATCGGGATCGAGAATTACCTGCAATCGCAGATGGGCGAAGACGAGTAAGTTCTACGCAATAAAAAGCCCCGCTCTCTTTTGAAGAGGCGGGGCTTTTTTATATCTGCTCCTGTAGGAGCGAACCTGTTCGCGATGGTGGTCAACGATAACGCGGGGAGTCTGGTTCCCCGCGGTGCTCTTGAGCCCATCGCGAGCGAGCTCGCTCCTACAGGAGATGTCAGTCAGGCTTCAGTCTTGGCAGCGGCCTTGGCGGCGGCTTCCTTGATCAGCGCCTGCAACGAACCATCAGCCGACATTTCGGTCATGATGTCACTACCGCCGACCAGCTCACCGGCAACCCACAGCTGCGGGAAGGTTGGCCAGTTGGCGTATTTTGGCAGGTTGGCGCGGATTTCCGGGTTCTGCAGGATGTCCACGTACGCAAACTTTTCACCACACGCCATCACGGCCTGTGCAGCTTTCGCGGAGAAGCCGCACTGCGGGGCATTCGGCGAGCCTTTCATGTAAAGCAGAATGGTGTTGTTGGCAATCTGCTCTTTAATCGTTTCGATGATATCCATGGAGCACCTCGGCTGAACTTTCCGACTCATGGGTCGGCACGGTGGCGCATTGTAACGGAAAGCCGAGCGCCCTGCTCGGTCTCTCCGTCAGTATGATTCATGCGGCGGCCACGGTCACCGGCACGCCATTGAGCGCGGCATTTCCCGACAGTTCATCAATCTGGCATTCATCGGTCAGGTCGTTGGCGCTGGAGCCCGGCTGACTGCTGGCAATCGACATTTGCACGCCCGGCCGCGCATGACCCCAGCCGTGAGGCAGGCTGACCACGCCTTTCATCATGTCCAGACTGCCAAGTACTTCGACTTCAATCACGCCCACCCGCGAACTGACCCGCACACGTTGCCCGTCACTGAGCCCGCGGCTTGCCAGGTCGTCCGGATGCATCAGCAACTGGTGACGAGGCTTGCCCTTCACCAACCGGTGATAGTTATGCATCCATGAGTTGTTGCTGCGGACATGCCGGCGTCCAATCATCAATAACTCGTCGGCAGCCGGCGCCTGCAAGGCTGCGAAGCGCGCCAGGTCGGCGAGAATCACCGCAGGCGCTGCCTGGATGCGTTGATTGGCCGTCTTCAGGCGTGGCGCCAGGTTAGGCTTGAGCGCTCCCAGATCAACGCCATGGGGATGATCGAACAAAGTCGCCAGCGACAGCTTGTGCTCTGAAGTGTCGCCGTACAGCCCCATGCGCAGACCGCGATCGATCATTTGCGCCGGAGCGATGGTGGGCTTCAACTCCTTGCCGGTCCTGGCGGCAAATGCCTTGGCCAGCCCGACGAAGATCTCCCAATCGTGCAAGGCACCTTCGGGTTTGGCCAGGATGGCGCGGTTGAAGCGACTGACGTTGCGCACCGCGAACAGGTTGAATGTGGTGTCGTAATGGTCGTTTTCCAGCGCCGAGGTGGACGGCAGGATCAGGTCGGCATAACGCGTGGTTTCATTGATGTACAGGTCGATACTGACCATGAACTCCAGCCCGTCCAGCGCTTGCTCGAGCTTTCGGCCATTGGGCGTGGACAGCACCGGATTGCCTGCCACCGTGATCAACGCGCGGACTTGCCCTTCCCCTTCGGTGAGCATCTCTTCGGCCAGCGCCGACACCGGTAACTCTCCGGCGTACTCCGGGCGCCCGGAAACCCGGCTCTGCCACAGATTGAAATGCCCGCCCGACGTCGTCGCCACCAGATCCACCGCCGGCTCGGTGCACAAGGCACCACCCACGCGATCGAGGTTGCCGGTGACCAGGTTGATCAACTGCACCACCCAGTGGCACAGCGTACCGAAAGCCTGGGTCGAGACGCCCATGCGGCCATAGCAGACTGCACTCGGTGCCGCGGCGAAGTCCCGCGCCAATTGGCGGATCTGTTCGGCGGGTACGGCGCACAACGGACTCATGGCCTCGGCGGTGAACGGCGCGACGGCCTCCCGCACCTCCTCCAGACCGTCTACCGGCAGATGGCTGTCACAGGTCAGACCTTCAGCGAACAAGGTGTTGAGCAGCCCGAACAACAGCGCTGCATCACCGCCCGGGCGCACGAACAGATGCTGATCGGCAATGGCCGCCGTTTCACTACGGCGCGGGTCGACCACCACCACTTTACCCCCCCGGGCCTGTATCGCCTTCAAACGTTTTTCCACATCCGGCACGGTCATGATGCTGCCGTTCGAAGCCAGCGGGTTGCCGCCCAGGATCAACATGAAATCGGTGTGATCGATGTCCGGGATTGGCAGCAGCAAACCATGGCCGTACATCAAATGACTGGTCAGGTGATGGGGTAATTGATCGACCGACGTCGCGGAAAACCGGTTGCGGGTTTTCAGCAGGCCAAGGAAGTAATTGCTGTGGGTCATCAGCCCGTAATTGTGCACGCTGGGGTTGCCTTGGTAGACCGCTACCGCGTTTTGCCCATGGTGCGCCTGAATGGCGGCGAGGCGTTCGGCAACCAGATCGAATGCCGCTTCCCACCCGATGGGTTGCCACTCATTGCCCACCCGCTGCATGGGCTGATGCAGGCGATCCGGATCGTTCTGAATGTCTTGCAGCGCCACGGCCTTGGGGCAGATGTGCCCACGGCTGAACCTGTCCTGAGGGTCGCCCTTGATCGACGTGATCTGGACGTTACCACGTTCGACCTCCGTGGTTTCGATGGTCAGGCCACAGATGGCTTCACACAAATGGCACGCACGGTGATGGAGAGTCTTGGTCATGGCCAGTCTCTGTCTTGTCATGGGCGGGCAACGATGGCCGCGGAAACAAAACTATGGCGCCAGACCTGCCACCACGCCAGCGACGTTCATCTTGTGAATCGAAGGTTATCAGGCCAGCCGATGACCGCCCCAGTTCATTTTGGTCGTCATCGAAGCGGTGAGGTGAGTCAGCGAGCGCGCCGTGAGACCCAGTAGTTCCATTAACAACTGTTCTTTCGATTCCATCGGGAAGCTTCCTGCGTCGCTCGAGATTTATCTATAACCCGGCACTTTGCATTAGCAAATATTTCAGGCTGGCGACACGCTACCCAAGACCAGGAATGACAGGTCAGAAACCGACTGTCAGCACACCATTGCCGCCCCGCCTGATTGCCAAGCCCAGAGAGGCCGGTGTACAAATGAGCCGCTGCTATCAGGAAACAGGCTTCAAAAGCGCTACCTCGGTGAACCCGTAGCACCTCTGAACCCCCCTAAAAACTGTAGCCCTATTGGTAAGACGCGACATTTAATTATAAGATCGCGCCTTCCCCTATTTCGTCGCCCCGTGCGGCTTACGCCGCAGGTCTCGCCCGTTGTTCCGTCAAACAAGGCTTTGAGCATCTGCGGTTTGTAGCAAAAAGGTAGTCAATGATGAGCGCAAGGCACTTTCTCTCCCTGATGGATTGCACGCCCGAAGAGCTGGTCAGCGTGATCCGTCGAGGCGTTGAGCTCAAGGACCTGCGTAACCGCGGCGTACTGTTCGAGCCTCTGAAAAACCGCGTCCTGGGGATGATTTTCGAGAAATCCTCGACCCGTACCCGGATCTCCTTCGAGGCCGGCATGATCCAGCTCGGCGGCCAGGCGATCTTCCTGTCGCCACGTGACACCCAACTGGGCCGTGGCGAGCCGATCGGCGACTGCGCCATCGTCATGTCGAGCATGCTCGACGCGGTGATGATCCGTACCTTTGCCCACAGCAACCTGACCGAGTTCGCTGCCAACTCCCGTGTACCGGTAATCAACGGCCTGTCCGATGACCTGCATCCGTGCCAGTTGCTGGCGGACATGCAGACTTACCTCGAACACCGCGGCTCCATCCAGGGCAAGACCGTGGCCTGGATCGGCGACGGCAACAACATGTGCAACAGCTATATAGAAGCGGCCATCCAGTTCGACTTCCAGTTGCGCGTTGCCTGTCCGGAAGGCTATGAACCCAATCCTGAATTCGTGGCCAAGGCCGGCGATCGGGTCACCATCGTTCGCGACCCGAAAGATGCCGTGCGTGGCGCACACCTGGTGAGTACCGACGTCTGGACCTCCATGGGCCAGGAAGAGGAAACCGCCAAACGCCTGAAGCTGTTCGCACCATACCAGGTCAACCGTGCCCTGCTCGATCTGGCCGCTGACGACGTGCTGTTCATGCACTGCCTGCCGGCGCACCGTGGCGAGGAAATCAGCGTCGACCTGCTCGACGACCCGCGCTCG
The DNA here is from genome assembly GCF_000282395.1 of Pseudomonas sp. GM55. Classification (NCBI taxonomy): domain Bacteria; kingdom Pseudomonadati; phylum Pseudomonadota; class Gammaproteobacteria; order Pseudomonadales; family Pseudomonadaceae; genus Pseudomonas; species Pseudomonas sp. GM55. The sequence continues at coordinate 44,367 of NZ_AKJJ01000048.1, forward strand.
GTGGCCTGGGATCAAGCCGAAAACCGTCTGCACGCGCAAAAAGCCTTGCTCGAATTCCTCGTTCCGCCTTCGTACCACCACGCATGAGCCAGCCATTACTGCTTAATCTGCGCAACCTCGCCTGCGGCTACCAGGACCAGCGAGTGGTGCAGAACCTCAACCTGCATTTGAACGCCGGCGACATCGGTTGCCTGCTGGGCTCTTCCGGCTGTGGCAAAACCACCACACTGCGGGCGATTGCCGGTTTCGAACCGGTACACGAAGGCGAAATCCAGCTGGCTGGCGAGACCATCTCCAGCGCCGGTTTCACCCTCGCCCCGGAGAAACGTCGTATCGGCATGGTGTTCCAGGACTACGCGCTGTTCCCGCATTTGAGCGTGGCCGACAACATCGCCTTCGGCATTCGCAAGCACCCGCAAAAGGATCGCGTTACCGAAGAGCTGCTGGAGCTGGTCAACCTGAAAAACCTCGGCAAGCGCTTCCCCCACGAACTTTCCGGTGGGCAGCAGCAACGTGTCGCCCTGGCCCGCGCACTGGCGCCGGAACCGCAACTGCTGTTGCTCGACGAGCCGTTCTCCAACCTCGATGGCGAGTTGCGCCGCAAGCTCAGCCATGAAGTACGTGACATCCTCAAGGCCCGTGGCACCAGCGCGATTCTGGTGACACACGACCAGGAAGAAGCCTTCGCGGTCAGCGACCACGTTGGCGTGTTCAAGGAAGGTCGGCTGGAACAGTGGGATACGCCCTACAACCTCTACCACGAACCACTGACGCCCTTCGTGGCCAGCTTCATCGGCCAGGGCTATTTCATTCGCGGTCAGTTGAGCAGCCCCGAATCGGTGCAGACCGAGCTGGGTGAGTTGCGCGGCAACCGGGCCTACACCTGGCCTGTAGGCGGTGCTGTGGACGTGCTGCTGCGCCCGGACGATATCGTCCATGCACCGGACAGCCCGCTGAAGGCGCGAATCGCCGGCAAGACCTTCCTCGGTGCCTCAACCCTGTATCGCTTGCAGCTGCCGACAGGCGCACAACTGGAATCGATCTTCCCGAGCCATGTCGATTGTCAGGTCGGGGCGGATGTGGGTATTCGTGTCGCGGCTGAACACCTGGTGCTGTTCCAGGCGTCAGGCAGCACGGCGGCTCAGATTCCAGCTGTTGAATCAGGTGTCCGGCGCTACAGCACTGCTAACTGACACACAAAAAAACCTGTAGGAGCGAGCTTGCTCCGGGCGGCGTTCCGACGAAAAACGTTTGGATAACGCGTTCATTCCGGTTGCACGCGTTATCGTTGTCGTCCATCGCGAGCAGGCTCGCTCCTACAATGGATTTGAGTTATCCCAGCATCAGTGTTCCGCTCGCCACGAGCGTTGCATTCCCGCCGATCTTCACCCGATCACCTTCCAGCCGGCAGAACAACTCCCCTCCTCGCGTCGAACGCTGACAGGCCGTCAGGCTCGACTTGCCCAAACGCTGCGACCAGTACGGAATCAGGCTGCAATGGGTCGATCCGGTTACCGGATCTTCGTTGATGCCGATCGCCGGTGCGAAATAACGGGACACGAAATCGTGTTGGTTGCCTCGTGCCGTCACGATGGCGCCCAGCCATGGCAGTTTCGCCAGGGCCACCATGTCCGGCTTGCAGTCGAGCACCGCTTGCTCGGACTCCAGCACCACAAACAACTCATTGGAACCCAGCACATCGACAGCCTCAACGCCGAGTGCACGCTCGACATCCAGGGTCACGCCGATTTCCGAGGGGATGATCGACGGGAAATCCAGCCACAGGCGACCACCTTCACGCGTTACGCTCAACGGGCCGGATTTGCAGATAAAGTCCAGTCGTTCGACGGGTTCCTTGTAGATCTCAAACAACACATGGGCGCTAGCCAGCGTCGCATGACCGCACAATGGCACCTCGGTGGTCGGTGTAAACCAGCGGATGTGCCAACCTTGCCCTTCGCGCACGACAAACGCCGTTTCGGCGAGGTTGTGTTCGGCGGCAATTTTTTGCATCAATTCATCGGCAAGCCAGGTATCGAGCCGATAGACCATCGCCGGGTTGCCGCTGAATGGCTGATGGCTGAACGCGTCGACCTGATGGAACTCCAGTTGCATAACCTTCTCCCTTTGTCAGAGCGCTGAGCATGCAGCGCCTGCCGAACCGGTACCAGTGACAGAGCTGGCCGATTTTCACCATACAGCGCTGCGCGCAGGTCAACGCTCACGCACGGCCGATATCGGCAAACTTCGCCTGGGTGTGTTCGGCCAGCACGGCCGGTGCCAGTTCGACTTCCAGTCCACGCCGACCCGCACTGACAAAAATGCTGGCGAAGGGCCGGGCTGAATTATCAATGAATGTACGCAAACGCTTTTTCTGCCCCAGCGGACTGATCCCGCCCAACAGGTAGCCAGTGGAGCGCTGCGCTGCCGCCGGATCGGCCATTTCAACCTTTTTCACCCCTGCGGCGTGGGCCAGCCCTTTCAAGTCCAGGCTGCCGACAACCGGCACCACGGCCACCAGCAATTCGCCTTTTTCGCTGGCCGCCAGCAGGGTCTTGAATACCTGCGCCGGATCGAGCCCGAGTTTTTCCGCTGCTTCCAGCCCGTAGGAGGCAGCCTTCGGGTCATGTTCGTAACTGTGTACGCGATGTTCGGCCCGAACCTTTTTCAACAAATCCAATGCGGGGGTCATGACAGCTCCAGACTGGGCGGCAGAAGAAAAATACTGCGCAGGATTCTAGGACATTGATCGTTAAAAGGCTCTACGGCGGTGCATCCATAACGCCATCGCCTGGCCATCCCATTGCCCAATGACTTGTTCATTCATGCGACGAATAGTTTATTTATGACCGACGGTTCACTTTCGACCTTTGACAGTAGTGTTTCTTGTCTATATTTTTTCGTTTCTGAAACTGCACAAAATGTCCTACCGCAGCACCCAGCAGTAAACCGCGACCAGGATGGGGATCCTGCCTCGGCGAAAACCGCGCTCCGACCATGATGGAAAAAAGCGCCAGACAACAAAAAAAATTGAGGTTTCCATGACAACTGCTTTACAACAACCGTCGCTCTCGAGCCAATGCATGGCCGAGTTTCTGGGTACAGCGCTGCTGATCTTTTTTGGTACAGGTTGTGTTGCCGCGCTCAAAGTCGCGGGTGCCAGTTTTGGCTTGTGGGAAATCAGCATTATCTGGGGCGTCGGCGTCAGCATGGCGATCTACCTTACCGCCGGGGTTTCCGGAGCTCACCTGAACCCTGCCGTCAGCATTGCCCTGAGCATTTTTGCGGACTTCGAAAAGCGTAAACTGCCTTTCTACGTACTCGCCCAAGTGGCGGGGGCCTTCTGTGGAGCACTGTTGGTTTACACGCTCTACAGCAATCTATTCTTCGAATTCGAACAAACGCAGCACATGGTTCGCGGCACTCAAGCCAGCCTTGAACTGGCCTCCGTGTTCTCCACCTTCCCGAACCCTGTACTGACCACCGCCCAGGCATTTCTGGTCGAGGTGATCATTACAGCCATCCTGATGGGCGTGATCATGTCCCTGACTGACGACAACAACGGGCTGCCCAAAGGTCCGCTGGCACCGCTGCTGATCGGCCTGCTGATTGCGGTGATCGGCAGCTCGATGGGACCGCTGACCGGTTTTGCCATGAACCCTGCACGAGACTTCGGCCCTAAACTGATGACTTTCTTCGCCGGCTGGGGTGAAATTTCCTTCACTGGCGGACGCGACATTCCGTACTTCCTGATTCCGGTTTTCGCACCGATTGTCGGTGCCTGCCTCGGCGCCGCGGCCTATCGCGGGTTGATTGCCCGCCATCTGCCAAACGCCACACCTGCTACAAAGGAAGCAGTACCTGCCATCGACGGCAAACCGAGAACTTCTTGATACCGTTGGCGCGTGCCCCTGCCCTTTGATCACGCGCCAGACCTCACTCCCTTTTTTCGTCCAAGGCAATCGACATGACCGACACACAGAATAAGAACTACATCATTGCCCTCGATCAGGGTACGACCAGCTCCCGCGCGATCATTTTCGACCGCGACGCGAACGTGGTGTGCACCGCCCAACGGGAGTTCGCACAGCATTACCCGCAAGCCGGTTGGGTCGAACATGACCCGATGGAGATCTTCGCCACCCAAAGCGCCGTGATGGTCGAGGCCCTGGCACAAGCCGGCCTGCACCACGATCAGGTCGCAGCCATCGGCATCACCAACCAGCGCGAAACCACCGTGGTGTGGGACAAGAACACCGGCCGTCCGATCTACAACGCAATCGTCTGGCAGTGCCGACGCAGCACCGAGATCTGCCAGCAACTCAAACGCGACGGTCACGAGCAATACATCAGTGAAACCACCGGCCTGGTCACCGACCCGTATTTCTCCGGCACCAAGCTCAAGTGGATTCTCGACAACGTCGAAGGCAGCCGCGAACGCGCGCGCAACGGCGAGCTGCTGTTCGGCACCGTCGACAGCTGGCTGATCTGGAAATTTACCGGCGGCAAGGTCCACGTCACCGACTACACCAACGCCTCGCGCACCATGCTTTTCAACATCCACACCCTGGAGTGGGATGCGAAGATGCTGGAAGTGCTGGATATCCCGCGCGAAATGCTGCCGGAAGTGAAATCCTCGTCGGAAATTTATGGTCACACCAAAAGCGGCATTGCCATCGGCGGTATTGCCGGCGACCAGCAAGCCGCTCTGTTCGGCCAGATGTGCGTCGAGCCAGGTCAGGCGAAAAACACCTACGGCACCGGCTGCTTCCTGCTGATGAACACCGGCGACAAAGCGGTGAAATCCCGACACGGCATGCTGACCACCATCGCTTGCGGCCCGCGTGGCGAAGTGGCCTATGCGCTGGAAGGCGCAGTATTCAACGGCGGCTCCACCGTGCAATGGCTGCGGGACGAGCTGAAGATCATCAACGACGCCCACGACACTGAATACTTCGCCAACAAGGTCAAAGACAGCAACGGCGTGTACCTGGTGCCCGCCTTCACGGGTCTGGGGGCTCCGTATTGGGACCCGTATGCCCGTGGCGCATTGTTCGGCCTGACCCGCGGCGTGCGCGTGGACCACATCATTCGTGCCGCGCTGGAATCGATTGCCTACCAGACCCGCGACGTGCTCGACGCCATGCAACAGGACTCCGGCGAACGCCTCAAGGCCCTGCGCGTGGACGGTGGCGCAGTAGCGAACAATTTCCTCATGCAGTTCCAGGCCGACATCCTCGGCACGCAGGTCGAGCGCCCGCAAATGCGCGAGACCACGGCACTCGGCGCCGCTTACCTGGCAGGCCTGGCCTGTGGCTTCTGGGGCAGCCTGGAAGAGTTGCGTGGCAAGGCGGTAATCGAGCGCCAGTTCGAGCCGACGCTGGATGAAACGGCGAAGGAAAAACTCTACGCTGGCTGGAAAAAAGCCGTCAGCCGTACCCGTGACTGGGAGCCGCACGAAGGCGCCGAATAAGCCAAGACACAGGCTGGTAACTGCATGTAACTGGTCGGGAGTGGATTCCTGCGGCATCATGGGCAAATTTTGCACGGCAGCCCAAAGGACGCCCCATGAATCTGCCTCCCCGTCAGCAACAAATCCTCGAACTGGTTCGCGAACGCGGCTATGTCAGCATCGAGGAAATGGCCACGCTGTTCGTAGTTACCCCGCAGACCATCCGCCGCGACATCAATCAGCTCGCGGAAGCCAATTTGTTGCGCCGCTACCACGGCGGCGCGGCTTACGACTCAAGTGTCGAAAACACCGCCTACGCCATGCGCGCCGATCAGATGCGCGATGAAAAACAGCGTATCGGCGAAGCCATCGCCGCGCAGATTCCCGATCATGCCTCGTTGTTCATCAACATCGGCACGACCACCGAATCCATCGCCCGGGCACTGCTCAACCACAGTCACCTGAAGATCATCACCAATAACCTGCATGTGGCGTCGATGCTCAGCGCCAAGGACGATTTCGACGTGCTGCTGACAGGTGGCAATGTACGGCGTGACGGTGGAGTGGTGGGTCAGGCCAGTGTCGACTTCATCAACCAGTTCAAGGTCGATTTCGCCCTGGTGGGCATCAGCGGCATCGATGAGGATGGCAGCCTGCTGGATTTCGACTACCAGGAAGTGCGGGTATCCCAGGCGATCATCGCCAATGCCCGGCAAGTGATCCTTGCGGCCGACTCCAGCAAGTTCGGGCGCAACGCCATGATCCGCCTGGGGCCGATCAGCCTGGTTGATTGTCTGGTCACCGATCAGCAGCCCTCCCCGGCGCTGGCGCAGCTGTTGAACCAGCACAAGGTTCGCCTGGAGGTTGTTTAACGCCGAAGGCGATTGAACAACCTGTAGGAGCCGGCTTGCCGGCGAAGGCGATATCACGAACGCCTTCGCCGGCAAGCCGGCTCCTACAGCGCCCTTGAGCACGCCATCGCCAGCAAGCCGGCTCCTACAATAAATACCCAGCAATACTCTCTTCCTGCACATTCAATGTTCGTAAATTTTCCTTTAACGGCCCTTCGATGAGTATTTTCAATCGAAGCTGACTGGCTGCGGGCGTCTTTATGGGCTAGTATTTTCGCAAATGAACATTAATGTTCGAATTCAAATACAGCACATCAAAGAATTCCGAGGCCGAGCCGATGCCCACTTCCACCTTGCCTACGCCCCCTCTCGCCGAGGTCTACGATATCGCCGTCATCGGTGGCGGGATCAATGGCGTGGGGATCGCAGCGGATGCCGCCGGCCGCGGTCTCTCGGTGTTCCTTTGTGAAAAGGATGACCTGGCCAGCCATACCTCGTCGGCCAGCAGCAAGCTGATTCACGGCGGCCTGCGCTACCTCGAGCATTATGAATTCCGCCTGGTGCGTGAAGCCCTGGCCGAGCGTGAAGTGCTGTTGGCCAAGGCTCCCCACATCGTCAAGCAAATGCGCTTCGTACTCCCACACCGCCCGCACCTGCGCCCGGCGTGGATGATCCGCGCCGGTCTGTTCCTCTATGACAACCTGGGCAAGCGCGAGCAACTCGAAGGTTCGAAAAGCCTGAAGTTCGGCCCCGACAGCGCGCTGAAAAGCGAGATCACCAAAGGCTTCGAGTATTCCGATTGCTGGGTCGACGACGCGCGTCTGGTGGTATTGAACGCCATGGCCGCCCGGGAAAAAGGCGCCCACGTTCACACCCAGACCCGCTGCGTCAGCGCACGTCGCACCAAGGGCCTGTGGCACCTGCACCTGGAACGCGCCGATGGCAGCCTGTTTTCGATCCGCGCCAAGGCATTGGTCAATGCGGCCGGGCCATGGGTCGCCAAGTTCATTCGCGATGACCTGAAGATGGAGTCGCCTTACGGCATCCGCCTGATCCAGGGCAGCCACCTGATCGTGCCGAAACTGTACGAGGGCGAACACGCACACATCCTGCAAAACGAAGATCAACGCATCGTGTTCACCATTCCGTACCTGAATCAGTTCACCCTGATCGGCACCACCGACCGCGAGTACACCGGCGATCCGGCAGCCGTTGCGATCACCGATGGCGAAACCGATTACCTGTTGAACGTAGTCAATGCCCATTTCAAAAAGCAAATCAGCCGCGGCGACATCCTGCACAGCTATTCCGGCGTGCGCCCATTGTGCAACGACGAATCCGACAACCCGTCGGCCGTGACCCGCGACTACACCCTGGCGCTGTCTGGCACTGGCGAAGAAGCGCCGTTGCTGTCGGTGTTCGGCGGCAAGCTCACTACCTATCGCAAACTGGCCGAGTCGGCGCTGGCGCAACTGGCACCGTACTTCAAGCACATCCAGCCAAGCTGGACCGCTAACGCCACGCTGCCGGGCGGTGAAGACATGACTACCCCGCAAGCCTTGAGCTCGCGTATCCGCGACCAATTCGACTGGGTACCGGCCGAGATCGCTCGCCGCTGGGCCACCACCTACGGCAGCCGTACCTGGCGCATGCTTGAAGGCGTACAGGACCTCAGCGATTTGGGCGAGCACCTCGGCGGTGGTCTCTACACCCGTGAAGTCGACTATCTGTGCAGCGAAGAATGGGCCACCAGCGCCCATGACATCCTCTGGCGGCGCAGCAAGCTCGGTTTGTTCACGACGGTGGCCGAACAGGAAAGGCTCAAGGATTATCTGAACCAGGTCGAACAGAACCGCAGCAAGATCGAAGCGGCCTGATCGGTCGCAGGTATAAACAAAAGCCCCTGGGTCTCACGATCCAGGGGCTTTTTCGTATCGATGGATGTCAGTCACGCAAATCCGATTCGTGAATCGGCTGCTCACGGTGAGTCGCCCGCTGATACTGCGCCGGCCACACGGCCTTGTGCCCGCCCAGATCGTCATCGGCATGCAGCGCCCAGTACGGATCGCGCAACAACTCCCGGGCCAGGAAGATGATGTCCGCCTGACAGGTGCGCAGGATGTGCTCGGCCTGCGCCGGCTCGGTGATCATGCCAACCGTGCCGGTCGACATCCCCGACTCCTTGCGCACACGCTCGGCGAAGCGGGTCTGGTAACCCGGCCCTGTGGGAATCTCGGCATTCACCGCCGTCCCGCCCGACGAGACGTCGATCAGATCCACCCCCAGAGCTTTGAGGCGACGCGCGAGCTCCACGGTTTCATCGGGGTTCCAGCCATCCTCCACCCAGTCGGTGGCGGAGACCCGGACAAACACCGGCAATTCTTCAGGCCACACCGCACGCACCGCTTCGGTGACCTGCAGCACCAGCCGAATGCGATTTTCGAACGAACCGCCATATTGGTCGCGACGCTGATTGCTCAACGGCGACAGGAACTGATGCAACAGGTATCCATGGGCGGCGTGCACTTCGACCACCTTGAAGCCGGCCGTCAGCGCGCGTTTGGCCGCGTCGACAAACGCCTGAATGATGTCGGCGATTTCGCCGTCGTCGAGCTGTTTGGGCTGAGTGTGTTGTGGGTCGAAAGCAATCGGTGACGGCCCTACCGGGGTCCAGCCGCCATCATCGGGTTTGACGCTGCCATGCTTTCCGAGCCACGGCCGATAGGTGCTGGCCTTGCGCCCGGCATGGGCCAACTGAATGCCGGCAACGGCGCCCTGGGCGTTGATGAAGCGGGTGATGCGTTGCAGGGGTTCGATCTGCTCGTCATTCCACAGACCGAGGTCCTGAGCCGTGATACGTCCATCGGCGGTGACCGCCGTGGCTTCGGTAAATACCAGCCCGGCCCCGCCGATAGCGCGGCTGCCAAGGTGGACCAGATGCCAGTCATTGGCCAGGCCATCGGCGCTGGAGTACTGGCACATAGGCGATACCGCGATGCGGTTGGGCAGGGTCAATTGACGAAGGGTAAAAGGTTCAAGCAGCAGACTCATGGGGCACCTCTCGTATCAGTGGGCAGGCTCCAGGTTCTGTTTGAATAGTCGACGAGTGACAGGAAAAAGGTACAGCACCCGCCCCCGCGGGCAAAAAATTCGACAAGACGTCACAAGGATAATCAAGCAGTGCTTAGAGCCTAGTCGACATCGGGGGATGTCGCCCCTTGTAGGAGCGAGCTTGCTCGCGATGGACGTGAACGATGGCGCTGGGGACCTGATACCCCGCGGTGTCCTGTCGTCCATCGCGAGCGAGCTCGCTCCTACAGGTGTCGGGTCAACGCGGTTCGATGTGGGCAATCATCAGTTGAACCGTCTCGTTCCCTCGAAACTCGTTGAGGTCGAGCTTGTAGGCCAGTTCCACCCACTTGATGGTGGGATTCGGCCAGATGTCGCGGTCGATCCCGAAGGCAATGCCGTCGAGTTTCACCGAACCACATTCACTTTTCAGCACGACTTTAAGGTGCCGCTCACCAACGACACGCTGCTCGACCAACTGGAACACCCCATGAAACAACGGCTCCGGGAAGTGTTGCCCCCAAGGGCCGGCATGTCGCAGGGCACGGGCCAGCTCCAGGTGAAACTCTTCCACCGCCAGGGTACCGTCCGACAGCAGACGGCCAGTCAAGTCTTCTTCGCGCAGTTGCCGGCGCACCTCAGCGTCAAAGGCTTCGGCGAACAAGGGGAAATTCGCTTCCGGCAGCGTCAGGCCCGCCGCCATCGCGTGGCCACCGTACTTGGTGATCAGATTCGGATGCTGCGCCGCCACCACGCTCAGGGCGTCGCGAATGTGAAAGCCCTGGACCGAACGCCCCGAGCCTTTGAGCAGGCCATCTCCGGCATCGGCAAAGGCGATGGTCGGGCGGAAATAGCGCTCTTTCATTCGTGACGCGAGGATACCGATGACGCCCTGGTGCCACTCGGGATCGAACAGGCACAAGCCGAACGGCATCGACTCCACCGGCAGATCCTTGAGTTGCGCCAGCGCTTCGCGCTGCATGCCCTGCTCGATGGATTTGCGATCCTGGTTCATGCCGTCCAATTGAGCAGCCATCTCACGGGCCAGACCGGCGTCTTCGGTCAGCAGGCACTCGATGCCCAGGCTCATGTCATCCAGGCGCCCTGCGGCGTTCAGGCGCGGGCCGACAATGAAACCCAGATCGGTGGAGGTGATGCGTGCATGATCGCGCTTGGCCACTTCGAGGATCGCCTTGATCCCCGGTCGGGCACGTCCGGCGCGAATCCGCTCCAGGCCCTGATGCACCAGAATCCGGTTGTTGGCATCCAGCGGCACCACGTCGGCCACGCTGCCCAAGGCCACCAGGTCGAGCAATTCGCCGATATTCGGCTGCGGCTTGCTGGTGTACCAGCCCAGCTCACGCAATCGCGCACGCAGGGCCATCAGCACGTAGAAAATCACCCCGACACCGGCCAGCGCCTTGCTCGGAAACTCGCAACCAGGCTGGTTCGGATTGACGATGGCGTCGGCCAACGGCAGCTCGTCACCGGGCAAATGGTGGTCGGTGACGAGCACCTTGAGCCCGGCCTTTTGCGCCGCGGCCACGCCTTCGACGCTCGAGATGCCGTTGTCGACGGTGATCAGCAAATGGGGCTGGCGCTCAAGCGCGACCGCGACGATCTCCGGTGTCAGGCCGTAGCCGTAGTCGAAACGGTTCGGCACCAGATAATCGACATGCGCCGCCCCCAGCAAACGCAGACCCAGCGTGCCCACAGTGCTGGCCGTCGCGCCGTCGGCATCGAAGTCGCCAACGATCAGAATGCGCTGGCGTTGTTCGAGCGCCGTCACCAATAGATCCACGGCGGCATCGATACCCTTGAGCTGCTGGAACGGAATCAACCGCGCCAGGCTCTTGTCCAGTTCCGCCTCGGATTGCACGCCCCGCGCTGCGTACAAACGGGTCAGCAGTGGCGGAATATCACCGAGGAATGGCAGGGTGTCGGGCAGCAGGCGAGGTTCGATGCGCATGGGGTGAAAGATACTTCTCTTCTATACGTAGGATAAAACCGGGTGACGCGCTAAAACGGCAAAAAATCAGCCGCGCTCACCGGCCAGCCACTGCAACTGGACTTCGTGCTGACCACGGTCGTCGGTGACGAAGATCGTCCCTTCGCTGATCATCACGTCCCACTTGATAACGCGCGGCATGTCTTTGGCCAGGGTTTCCAGGACTTCCTGAGGCACGGCAGCGATGTTGACGTTTTTCAGGTTTTTCACTGCCGGTACCACTTTGCCTTCCCACACGCGCAAGCTGCCATAGGCCAACAGACTGGTACGCTCGGTGCGGCGCGAGCACCAGGTCAGACGCTCGGCATCCGGCTGGCCGACTTCGATCCAGTGCAGGACGCGGTCATCCAGGCTTTTTTCCCACAAGGCAGGCTCATCCACTTCCGACAGACCACGGCCGAACGACAGCTGCTCGTTGTACCAAAGGGCGTAGGCCAACAGGCGTACGGTCATGCGCTCTTCGGTTTCCGAAGGGTGACGGGCAATGGTCTGCTTGACGTTTTCATAGACGCTGCGGTCGAGGTCGGTGAGGTTCAGTTCAAACTTGTAGGTCGTGGACGGCTGGGCCATGAACGGGCTTCTTGATACGAGGAAAGGCGGCAAGTCTAACCGATGCGCAAGGTATTCCACGAATTGAAGGTGATCAACCTGAAGCGTCTGACAGTCGGCTATGTTAAAAACGCTGTATTCGCTCATCCCTAGCCCTACAGGATCCCGCATGCCGCTCACCGCCAAACCGCTTACCGGTCTGAAAGTCATCGAATTGGGCACCTTGATTGCCGGCCCGTTTGCTTCGCGCATCTGCGCTGAGTTCGGTGCCGATGTGATCAAGATCGAATCCCCGGACGGCGGTGATCCATTGCGCAAATGGCGCAAGTTGTATGAAGGCACTTCGTTGTGGTGGTTCGTCCAGGCCCGCAACAAAAAGTCCCTGACCCTCAATCTCAAGCACCCCGACGGTCTGGCGATCCTGAAACAGCTGCTGGGCGAAGCCGACATTCTGATCGAGAACTTTCGTCCCGGCGTCCTGGAAAAACTCGGCCTGGGCTGGGATGTCCTGCACGCCTTGAACCCGAAACTGGTCATGGTGCGGCTGTCGGGATTCGGCCAGACCGGCCCGATGAAAGATCAGCCCGGCTTCGGCGCAGTCGGTGAATCCATGGGAGGCCTGCGCTACATCACCGGCTTCGAAGACCGGCCACCCGTACGCACCGGCATTTCCATCGGCGACTCGATTGCCGCGCTCTGGGGCGTGATCGGCGCACTGATGGCCCTGCGTCATCGCGAGGTCAACGGCGGCCAGGGCCAAGTGGTGGACGTGGCGCTGTATGAAGCCATCTTCGCGATGATGGAAAGCATGGTTCCGGAGTTCGATGTGTTCGGTTTCATTCGCGAACGCACGGGCAATATCATGCCGGGCATCACCCCGTCCTCGATCCACACCAGCGCCGATGGCAAGCACGTGCAGATCGGTGCCAATGGCGATGCGATTTTCAAACGCTTCATGCTGATCATTGGTCGGGAAGACCTGGCCAACGACCCCCTGCTTGCCAGCAACGATGGCCGCGATGCCCGACGCGACGAGATTTATGGCGTCATCGATCGCTGGGTCAACTCGTTGCCGCTGGACACTGTGCTGGCGCTGCTCAATCAGGCCGACGTGCCGGCCAGCCGGATCTTCAGCGCCGAAGACATGTTCAACGACCCTCAGTACCTGGCGCGGGAAATGTTTCTGCAAGCCAGGCTGCCGGATGGCAAAGACTTCAAGATGCCAGGCATTGTGCCGAAACTCTCAGAGACCCCCGGTGAATGTGAATGGGTCGGGCCACAACTGGGTGAGCACAACGCACAGGTACTCCAGGAACTTGGCTATGACGCGACGCAGATCGCACAGTTGCGCAAAGACGGAGCCATCTAAGCTGCGGCGCCCGCCTCGACGCTACCCGTCGTGCAGCGGGTGGCTGCTGTGCATGTTGGCGATTTTACTCTTGCTCCTTGATCCGATCCCGTCAGCCCTGGCGCAACCCAAGGAAAACCTGATCTGGCTCAAGCGCGACCTGCCGCCACTGACGATCTTCGATGGGCCGAAAAAAGGCCAGGGCGTCATCGATCAACTGCTTCCACTGTTGATAGCCGGCATGCCGCAGTACCAGCACAGCGTGATGAGGGTCAATCGCGCGCGTGGCCTGCAAATGCTCCACGAACCGTCTCTCGTCTGCGACGCTGCATTGAACTGGAGCAAGGAACGGGAAAAGTGGATCGCCTTTTCCATCCCGGTCTTCCGGGCCATGAGCAATGGCCTGGCCGTGCGCCGCGCTGACCAGAACGTGCTGACCCCCTTTATCAAGGATGGCGAAGTGGACCTGGCCGCGCTGCTCGCCAGCGGCAGCGAAAAACTGGGGATTATTGCCGAGCGCAATTACGGCGAATACCTCGACGGGCTGCTCAAGCAAGCGCCAGTCGAGGCACTGACCCCTCATTACGGCAACGACGCCTTGGGCAGCCTGCTGCAAATGCAGCGCCTGGGACGCTTGCGCCTGCTGTTGGGCTATCGCCCGGAAATTCGCTACCAGGCCTCACTGCAAGGCATCACCGAGGATGAATTGCAGTTCTATCCGATCCGGGGCGCAGGCAAATACCTGTCCGGTTACATCGGTTGCACCGACACGCCCAAGGGTCGGCAGGCCATTGTCGAGATCAACCAGGTACTGCGTACCCTGCCTCGCGAACGCCTTTATGAGGCCTACGCCGCCTGGCTGGATCCGCAAAGCCGCAGCGATTACCTGAAAGACACCAAGGCGTTTTTCGACAATCTGGCGCAGCCATGACAAATCCCGGGCAAAAAGAAACCCCGGGAAGTGGGGAGACGACCCGGGGTTAAACGTGGCCTGTTTGTAGACCCGTAGCAGCAAGCTACAAGCACCGGAGCACAATGCCTGATCCTGCTGTTACCAGGTCTGACTGACCTGGGCGCGGGAAGGTTCCCACAAAAATCCGTTCAATTGCGGCTGGCCTGCAGTTTGTCCTGCGCCGCATTTCGCAATGCCGCGATGACACAAGGCTCAAGGCGCCCTTCAGCGATAAGTACATCGCGATGCAAACCGTCGACCACATCCGTCAGCAAGCGTTTGTCATTCAACTGGGCCTGATTGAACTCGCGCTCGACCACGGTCGCGCCGATAGCATTCGTCAGGGTCACCCGGCATTCGTCACGAATGCCTGACGGGGTCAATGTGACCTGATATGGGCTCAGCGCCTCTCCGAGCAACAGACTGATACTTTCCATCCCGATCACCACTCAATAGTCCGAAAACAATGTGCCTGGGGCATGCCTGCAACAGATGACCACTGGCCCGAGAAGAAAGTTCTGGATACCGACCGCAAGCGAACCTGCAACTCAGTCAAGAGAGCATGCACGGCAAACATGACAGAGAAAAAACGCCAGCATCACGTCTGTCGGGTGCGCCGGCCGATGTCGGCCCAGCCCCCCAACAATCCTCGCAGCTCGCCATCGGCCGTGTAAAACGGCACTGTCCACTGGTAGATATCCCTGACACCTTCCTTGAATACCAATTGACGCTCGAAGAAGCGCGTTCTTCGCGTACTCAACTGCGCCAGAAACTCGGCATGCAGCAGTTCCGCGGTTTGTCTGGGCATGACATCGACCTCGATCAACTGCCGCCCCTGCATCCGGTCAAAACGCGTCGACAAGGCGTCCTCATAGCTTTTGTTGCACATGATCAAACGCCCTTGCAGATCACGGACAAACATCGGGTCAGGCATGGCATCCATCAGCGCATGCTGGAATGCGAGCTGATCACTCAGACTCCTTTGGACCTCGACCCGTTGCCTGACCACCACCGCCAACCGCCGATTCCAGAGCAGGGACAACAGGCCGAACAGGCCGGCCACAAACATGCCCCAGAAGACCCACTGGTCAAGCTGCTGCCAGACGCCAGGCGAATGTGGTGTGGTAGCACCACGGAACCACTTGCGGCGAAGATCGCGCAGCTCCTGCGCTGGAAATGCCTCGAGCGCCTTGTTGAGGACGCTCAGCAACTGCGGCTGACCTTTGCGCACCGCCAGATAATCCGCGTCCCATATGTCCGGCACCGTAGCGCCGATCTGCAGCCGGCCCGACGGAAAAAGCCAGGCGCCGATTTCGCTTTCGATGGTGGCATAGGCTTCGCCGTTCTCAACCCAGGCACGGGCTTCGGCGTAGGTTTTAACCGAACGCAATTCGATGGACGGATAATCGCGACGGATCATCGCTTCCAGTGCATGCCGGGTCGGCAGCACCAGTACCCGCTTCGACAGATCCTCCAGCGACTGCACCGGCGGTGCTCCGGCCAACCCGACAAAGACCCATCCTGCACCACCGAACGCATGGCTGAAATCGAGAAACGTCCTGCGTTCGTCATTCATTGACAGTAGGGTGCTCAAATCCGCCGCGCCGCTTTCCAGGCGTGCCAGCATCTGATCGACAGAAAAAGACTCTTCGTAAACGAACTGCAACCCCGTCACGTCACTGATGCGTTTGAGCAGGTCACTGTTCAGGCCCGTCCATTGACCCGTTTCATCCTTGAACTGATACAACGGGTATTCCATTGCCGTGACCACTACCCGTGGATGGCTGGCTATCCACTGCAACTCCTGTTCATCCAGCACGACCATTGAGCGTGCAACAGACTTCCCACGCTCTTGAATCGATGCAGGGCTCGCCCCTCCCCATTGGGCAACACCCAGGATGACGAGCAAAAACAGCCAGCGCACAACTGGCTTGAACACACTTGTAAACAGCATTCCCACGTCCTTGGTTATCTACTCGCCTGTCCTTTCGCGGCGATAACACCACAAGTGTGCATGCAGAAATGAAAAAGCCCGTCAGGAGACGGGCTTCAAAATGTAACAGCGTTGACCGGTTACAGCGGTTTGCCGCGGTTGCCATGCTGACTGACAAAGGCCTGCACGGCCTTCAGGTCATTTGGCAATACTGTGCAACGTTCGTCTCGTTCAAACAAATCAGAAAGATGTACCGGCAGCTCGAGAGCTTTTCCTACACCGGCTTTTTCCACGGCGTCCGGGAATTTGACCGGGTGGGCGGTGCCCAGGATCACCATTGGAATATCCAGGCTGCGACGGCATTCCCGCGCGGCTTTCACGCCGATGGCAGTATGCGGATCCAGCACTTCACCTGTCTGCTCGTAGACTTCGGCGATGGTTTCGCAGGTTTGTGCGTCATCCACGGCCAGCGAGTCGAACAATTTGCGGGCTTCGGTCCAGCGCTCTTGCTCTACGCTGAAACCGCCGCCCTGCTTGAACGAATCCATCAACCCGGCGATTGCGGCACCATTGCGACCATGCAGGTCGAACAGCAGGCGTTCGAAGTTCGACGACACCATGATGTCCATCGACGGCGACAGCGTGGCGTGCAGGGTTTCCTTGACGTACTGGTTGCCGCTCATGAAGCGGTGCAGGATGTCGTTGCGGTTGGTGGCGACGATCAACTGGTTGATCGGCAGGCCCATGTTGCGTGCCAGGTAACCGGCGAAGATATCGCCGAAGTTGCCGGTCGGCACCGAGAACGACACCGAACGCGCCGGACCGCCCAGTTGCAGGGCTGCGTGGAAGTAGTAAACGATCTGGGCCATGATCCGCGCCCAGTTGATCGAGTTCACCGCAACCAGACGCGTGCCCTTGAGGAAGCCCTGGTCGGCGAAGCTCGCCTTGACCATTTCCTGGCAGTCATCGAAGTTGCCTTCGATGGCGATGTTATGGATGTTCTCACCGAAAATGGTGGTCATCTGCCGACGCTGCACTTCGGACACCCGGTTGTGCGGGTGCAGGATGAAGATGTCGACGTTTTCGCAGTGCTTGCAGCCTTCGATGGCGGCCGAACCGGTATCACCGGAAGTGGCGCCGACAATCACCACGCGCTCGCCGCGCTTCTCCAGCACGTAGTCAAGCAGGCGACCGAGCAATTGCAAGGCGAAGTCCTTGAACGCCAGGGTCGGGCCGTGGAACAGCTCCAGCACCCATTCGTTGCCGTTAAGCTGACGCAGCGGCGCGACGGCGTTGTGGGCGAACACACCGTAGGTTTCTTCAAGAATCTTTTTGAAATCGGCATCCGGAATGCTGCCGGTGACGAACGGACGCATGACGCGGAAGGCCAGCTCGTGATACGGCAGGCCGGCCCAGGAAGCGATTTCTTCCTGGGTAAAACGTGGCAGGTTTTCCGGGACGTACAGACCGCCGTCGGTGGCAAGACCTGCCAGCAGGACGTCTTCGAAATTCAGGGCCGGTGCCTGGCCGCGGGTACTGATGTAGCGCATGTTTTCAAACCTTCGGTTTGAGCTTCAAGCTTCAAGTTTCAAGCTGCAAGTAAAAGCCGAACTGCTTTCAACTTGCCGCTTGAAGCTTGCCGCTTGCCGCTGTGTTAATTCAAATGTTCGACACGAATCCGGACTACCGGTCCAACCACGCCCTGAAGAGCTTCCAGTGCCTGGATGGCATCGTTGATGTGCTGTTCCAGCACGCGGTGAGTCAGCAGGATCATCGGCACCAGGCCGTCGTGTTCCTCGGCTTCCTTCTGCATGATCGACTCGATGTTGATGCCGCGCTCCGAAAGGATGCTTGCGACCTGAGCCAATACGCCTGGATGGTCCTTGGCCTGAATACGCAGGTAGTAGGCGCTTTCGCAGGCTTCGATCGGCAGGATCGGGTGGGCCGACAGCGAATCCGGCTGGAACGCCAGGTGCGGCACGCGGTTTTCCGGATCGGACGTCATGGCGCGGACCACGTCCACCAGGTCGGCGATCACCGACGAAGCGGTTGGCTCCATACCGGCACCGGCACCGTAGAACAGGGTCGAACCGGCAGCATCGCCGTTGACCATCACAGCGTTCATCACTCCGTTGACGTTGGCGATCAGGCGATCGGCCGGGATCAGCGTCGGGTGCACGCGCAGTTCGATACCGGCCGCGGTGCTGCGCGCCACGCCCAGGTGCTTGATGCGGTAGCCCAGCGCTTCGGCGTAGTTCACGTCAGCGGTAGTCAGTTTGGTGATGCCTTCGGTGTAAGCCTTGTCGAACTGCAGCGGGATGCCGAACGCGATGGAGGCCAGGATCGTCAGCTTGTGAGCGGCGTCGATACCCTCAACGTCGAAGGTTGGATCGGCTTCGGCATAACCCAGGGCCTGGGCTTCGGCCAATACGTCTTCGAAGGTGCGACCCTTCTCGCGCATTTCCGTCAGGATGAAGTTGCCGGTGCCGTTGATGATACCGGCCACCCAGTTGATGCGGTTGGCGGACAGGCCTTCGCGGATCGCCTTGATCACCGGGATGCCACCGGCCACCGCCGCTTCGAACGCAACGATCACGCCCTTCTCGCGGGCCTTGGCGAAAATTTCATTACCGTGAACGGCGATAAGCGCCTTGTTCGCGGTGACCACATGCTTGCCATTCTCGATGGCCTTGAGTACCAGCTCGCGGGCAACGGTGTAGCCGCCCATCAGCTCTATGACGATGTCGATCTCAGGGTTCGTGGCCACTTCGAAGACATCGTTGGTAATCGCAATACCGGTCGTTTGGAACTGAGGCTTTGGCGTGCGCATGGCAATTTGTGCCACTTCGATTCCACGCCCGGCACGACGAGCGATTTCCTCGGCGTTGCGCTGAAGTACGTTGAAGGTTCCGCCACCGACGGTCCCTAACCCACAGATGCCTACTTTGACCGGTTTCACTGTGAACTCCCCATAAAACGGCCGACACAAGGCCGGCCGTGAAAACAACCGCAGATTCGCGGCTCTCTATTGATGGCCCGACAATGCTGCCGCCGGACCACGCTCGTCAACGACTGAGCGTGACGATGCGAATTTACTTCGCGCCCAGCGCCAGTTTGGCGACTTGTGGCGCAGGCTGGTAGCCCGGAATGACCTGACCGTCGGCCAAAACGATGGCCGGCGTACCGTTCACGCCAATCGACTGGCCGAGTGCGAACTGTTTGGAAACCGGGTTATCGCACTTGGCGGCCTTGATTTCCTTGCCGTCGACCATTTTATCCATGGCCGCTTTCTTGTCTTTCGAGCACCACACCGCCTGCAGCTGTTCGTCTCCCGGCGAGCCCAGGCCCTGACGCGGGAACGCGACATAACGCACTTCAATGCCGCGCTTGTTCAGCTCAGGCACTTCGGCGTGCAGCTTGTGGCAGTACGGGCAGGTGGTGTCGGTGAATACGGTGATGTGCGACTTGGTTTCGCCAATGGCCGGGTAGACCACGGTTTCAGTCACTGGAATGTCGTTGATCAGCTTGGCAATGCCCAGGCGTTCAGTCTTCTCGGTCAGGTTGACCGGCTTGCCGTCCTTGAGATCGAACAGGTAGCCCTGAACCACATACTGGCCGTCGGCACTGGCGTACAGCACGCGGCTGCCTTTGAGCTTGACTTCGTACAGGCCTGGCAACGGGCTGGCGGTGATGCTTTCCACCGGCACTTCGAGCTGGAGGTTTTCCAGGCTTTTACGAATGGCTTTGTCGGCCGCGTCATCGGCGACGGCAAAGGTGCTGACCAACGCAATGGCTGCGGCGGCGAAAATCTGGGTCAGACGCATGAGAACTCCTGAAGGCGAACATATGGGACGATCAGAACGCCCGTGCCAAGACACCGGGTCATAACCGCCCATCGTGCAAACCGGTCAAGCCTATCACATAAGGTTCGTGGGGCCGAATGCCGGTGATACAAGGCATTGGCGAATGTTTTTTGTAGGAGCGAGCTCGCTCGCGAAGGTCTCAAAAGCGCCGCGTTGAACCATTCGGCACGTATTATCGTTAACGACCATCGCGAGCAGGCTCGCTCCTACAGGAGGGTACGGTCAGCCTCTGGGGTGGTGTTTGGCATGCAGGTCCTGCAAGCGCGCACGGGCAACGTGGGTGTAGATCTGGGTCGTCGACAAGTCACTGTGCCCCAGCAGCATCTGCACCACCCTCAGGTCTGCACCGTGGTTGAGCAGGTGCGTGGCGAAGGCGTGGCGCAGCGTGTGCGGTGACAGCGACTTGCCGATCCCGGCCACCTTGGCCTGGTGCTTGATCCGATGCCAGAAGGTCTGGCGGGTCATCTGCTCGCCACGCTGACTGGGAAACAACACATCGCTGGGACGCCCGCCAAGCAGCTCGCCCCGCCCATCGCGCATGTAGCGCTCGACCCAGACAATCGCCTCCTCCCCCATCGGGACCAGTCGCTCCTTGCTGCCCTTGCCCATCACTCGCAACACGCCTTGGCGCAGATTGACCTGTTCCAGCGTCAGACTGATCAGTTCCGTCACCCGAAGACCACAGGCGTACAGCACTTCAAGCATGGCGCGGTCGCGCTGCCCGATGGCTTCGCTCAAATCAGGCGCCTTCAACAGTGCTTCTACATCGGCCTCCGACAAGGATTTGGGCAGCGGCCTGCCGAGTTGCGGCATATCAACCCTTAACGTTGGATCGACAGCGATCATCTTTTCCCGCAACAGATAGCGATAGAAGCCACGCACCCCCGAGAGAAATCGCGCGGTGGAACGAGGTTTGTAGTTTTGCTCCAGGCGCCAGGCCAGGTGGTCGAGAATCAACTCGCGCCCGGCATTGACCAGCTCCAGTCCTTTGTCCTGTAGCCAGCCATTGAACAGCGTGAGGTCACTGCGATAGGCATCGCGGGTGTTATCGGAAAGGCCTTTCTCCAGCCACAAGGCGTCGAGGAACTGGTCTATCAGCGGGTGATCGATGGCAGGCATGGGCACTCAAATCACACAGTCCCGAGACTGCGCACAAAATTAGGAACAGACATGGAATCGGCCGCTAGTCTTTCACAGGCCGCCAATTCAAGGAACAGGGAGCAGCAATGAGCGAGCAGCAGATTTTATTGGCATTTGGCGGGATAGGCGCGGCGGCGCTGCTTTGCCAATGGCTGGCCTGGCGCTTGAAACTGCCGGCGATCCTTTTCCTGTTGTTGACCGGCATCCTGGCCGGTCCCGGACTGCACTTGCTCGACCCGCAGGAAATGTTCGGGCCACTGCTGATGCCGCTGGTGTCCCTGGCGGTGGCGCTGATCCTGTTCGAAGGCAGCCTGACCCTGCATTTGTCCGAGTGGCGCGAAATCGGCAGCGTCGTCCACCGCCTGGTCACGATTGGAGCCCTTTCCACCTGGGCGGTGATTGCGGTTGCCACTCACTGGCTGCTGGGTTTCGACTGGATGCTGGCCATCCTGTTCGGCAGCCTGACCCTGGTGACCGGGCCGACCGTGATCGTACCGATGCTGCGCGTCGTGCGCCCGAAAGCCTCGATTGCCAACATCCTGCGCTGGGAAGGCATTGTCATCGACCCCATCGGCGCCCTGCTGGCGGTGGTCGTCTATAGCTTCATCATCGCCAGCGGTGAAGGTAATGGCTTCAAGGAAAGCCTGCTGACCTTCGGCGGCGTGATCTTGTGCGGCAGCCTGTTTGGTGTTTTGGGCGGCTTGTTGCTTGGCACCCTGATTCGTCGCCAGTGGCTGCCGGAATACCTGCACAACCTGGCGGCGCTCGCGGCAGTCCTGGGTATTTTCATTACCTCCAACGAGGTCACCCATGAATCCGGGTTGCTGGCCGTGACACTCATGGGCATGTGGCTGGCCAACATGAAAGGCGTGGACGTGCGGCACATCCTGCACTTCAAGGAGAACCTCAGCGTGCTGCTGATCTCCGGCCTGTTCATTCTGCTGGCGGCACGGCTGGACCTGAACGCCATGATCGGCCTTGGGCCCCTGGTGCTGATTTTGCTGCTGGTCATTCAGTTCATCGCCCGCCCTTTGAATGTACTGCTGTGCACGGCGGGCTCCAGCCTGAGTTGGCGCGAGCGGGCCCTGCTGGCATGGATTGCCCCAAGGGGAATCGTGGCAGCGGCGGTGTCGGCAATTTTCGCCATCCGCCTGCATGCGGCCGGTCATCAGGAGGCACTACTACTCGTGCCGCTCACCTTTGCGGTGATCATCGGTACGGTCGTGTTGCAAAGCGCGACAGCACGACCGCTGGCACGCCTGCTGAAGGTGGCGGAACCGGCGCCAAGTGGCTTCCTGATCATCGGCGCCAATGGACCTGCGCGCATACTGGGCAAGGCACTGCAACAACTGGGCAGCCGGGTGCTGCTGACGGATTCGAGCTGGGAAAACATTCGTGCTGCCCGAATGGAAGGTTTGCCAACCTATTTTGGCAACCCGGCGTCGCAACATGCCGATGCGCACCTGGACCTGGTCGGCCTCGGGCATTTGCTGGCGCTGTCACCCTCCGGAGAGATGAATACCCTGGCGCTGATGCGCTTTCGTCATGAACTGGGTCATCAGCGCATGTTCGGCCTGGCCAGCGGCCAGGAAAACCGCCGCACCGACAAGCACCGCACCAGCCTGGAGCATCGCGGCAATCAACTGGGCAGCGAGGCGCTGACCTACGCCAAGTTCGCCAGCCAATTGAGCCAGGGCGCCGAGCTCTACAGCACGACATTGACGGATGGCTTCAGTTGGGACGACTACCGCGCGCCGCATGGCGAGCGTGCGACCTTGCTGTTCGTGCGCGATGACAGCGGTTGGGTGCACGTGGTGACACCGGACAGCTCGCTGAAGCCTTCGGCGGGGTGGACACTTCTAGCATTGATTCAGCCCGAGACGAGCAGCGCCTGACAGAACGATTCGCCCTGTAGGAGCTGGCTTGCCAGCGAAGGCGGTGTGTCAGTCGAAACATTCATCGGCTGGGCGGCCGTCTTCGCTGGCAAGCCAGCTCCTACAGGGGACAGACAAACCGCAGACAACAAAAAAGCAGCCCGTAGGCTGCTTTTTTCTGCATCGGAAGCTGGACTTAAACCAGTTTTTCCTTGATGCGAGCTGCTTTACCCGACAGGTCGCGCAGGTAGTACAGCTTGGCTTTACGTACGTCACCGCGACGCTTGACAGCCATGCTGTCGATTTGCGGGGAGTAGGTCTGGAAAGTACGCTCTACGCCAACACCGTTGGAGATTTTACGAACGGTGAATGCACTGTTTACGCCGCGGTTACGCTTGGCGATAACAACACCTTCGAACGCTTGCAGACGCGAACGGTCGCCTTCCTTCACTTTCACCTGAACGACAATGGTGTCGCCCGGGGCAAAGGGAGGGATCTCTTTGGTCATCTGCTCTGCTTCGAGTGCAAGGATGATTTTGTTAGTCATGCTGTGCTCCTAAGGTAAATCGTCGGATCTACCATCGATACGTTGTTAACTATCGTCCCGCTCGCGGATGTATTCCTCGAGCAGCTTCTTCTCTTCTCCAGAAAGCGAGCGGCTTTCCAGAAGATCGGCGCGTCGTTCAAAGGTCCGACCAAGGGACTGCTGTAAACGCCAACGCCGGATGTGCGCGTGATTGCCACTTAGCAATACGTCGGGAACACGCTGATCCGCATACACCTCCGGTCGGGTGTAGTGCGGGCAATCCAGCAAACCATCCGTAAAGGAATCTTCCTCGGCGGAGTCCGCATGCCCTAAAGCTCCAGGCAGCAGTCGTGTAACCGCATCGATCAGGACCATCGCCGGCAGCTCGCCGCCAGACAATACATAGTCGCCAATCGACCACTCTTCATCGACATGAGCATCAATAAAACGCTCGTCAATGCCTTCATAGCGGCCGGCAATCAGGATCAATGCATCCAGATTCGCCAACTCGCGTACCGCCGACTGAGTCAGTTGACGGCCTTGGGGGGACAGGTAAATTACCTTCGCCGCCTCCCCGGCTGCTGCCTTGGCCTGAACCAGAGCATCTTCCAGGGGCTTGATCTTCATCACCATGCCCGGACCACCGCCAAACGGGCGATCGTCCACAGTGTGATGTCGATCCGTCGTGTAGTCTCGCGGATTCCAACAGGTGAGCTGCAAGAGCCCCTGTTTCACCGCACGACTGGTGATGCCGTACTCGCTGATGGCGGAGAACATCTCGGGAAACAGACTGATCACTTCTACGCGCAAGTTAGCCACGCTTAGAAATCCGCGTCCCAATCCACCTTCATCTCGCCCGCGGCCAGGTCGACGGCCAACACGCATTGCTCCGTATAGGGCAACAGGCGTTCGCGATCATCCAGGCTGCCAGCGCAAGGCTTGACCACCATGACATCGTTCGAGCCGGTCTCCAGCAGGTGATCGATTTTCCCGAACAGTTGTCCGAGCGTGTCGATGACCTTGAGACCCTCCAGCTGGTACCAGTAGTACTCGCCGTCGGTCAGTTCAGGGAACAGGTTGCGCGGCACGCAGATCTCATAACCGGCCAGAAGACGAGCTTCTTCGCGATCATCGAGACCCTTGAGCTTTGCGACCAGGAACTTGTCGTTCCCGCGTCCGCTGAGCAGCTCTACCTGCCTTACATTGCCGTCACGCTTGAGCGTCCAGGTTTTGTAGTCCAGCAGGTTTTTAATCGGATCAGTAAAGGAGTACACCTTCACTTCGCCGCGAACGCCGTGAACAGAGTAAATCTTGCCGATAACGATCAAATCATCAGCAATGGCTGGCGTCGCGTTCATATTGCTCAGGCCGCAGCCTTAGCAGATTCCTTCAACAACTGAGCAACGCGCTCAGAAGGTTGTGCACCAACGCTCAGCCAGTAGGCTACGCGCTCTTGGTTCACGGACAGACGAACTTCCTGACCACGGGCAACAGGGTTGAAGTAGCCAACCTGTTCCTTGTGCGAACCGTCGCGCGGGTTGCGGCTGTCGGTTACGGTCAAGTGGTAAAACGGGCGCTTTTTGGAGCCGCCAAGGGCAAGACGGATTGTTAGCATGTGAACATCGTTCCTGTAGTCGGTGCTGCAAATCTAAATGCACAGCGGGCATGGGTGCCCGAAAGGCCGCATATTCTAAGGAATATCCGGACTTTTGCAAATGCCTTTTTCCGGCACCTGTCACCGTGCCATCCAGATTGGCTATGGAGCCGTCGTTGAAAACGGCCGGTCAGCTCCCGCCAAGCGCGGGTTTGCTGGAGATCCCGCTTCCTTGCGGGACTGCGCCGGTACGACGACCGGCGAGTTTTTTCAGATTTTTGGCATGCCGCCGCCGGGCAACATTCCGCCCATGCCGCGCATCATCTTGGCCATTCCGCCTTTCGCAGAGAATTTCTTCATCATTTTCTGCATCTGCTTGTGCTGCTTGATCAAGCGGCCGATGTCTTGCACCTGGGTGCCGGAACCCATGGCGATCCGGCGCTTGCGCGAACCGCTGATCATCTCGGGGTCGCGGCGCTCGGCCGGGGTCATCGAGTTGATGATGGCTTCCATCTGCTTGAATTGCTTTTCTGCCGCGCCCTGGGCGTTGCCCATCTGCGCCAGATTCACGCCGCCCATGTTCGGCAGCTTGTCCATGAGCCCGCCGAGGCCGCCCATGTTCTTCATTTGTTGCAGCTGATCGCGGAAGTCTTCGAGGTCGAAACCCTTGCCCTTCTTCAGCTTTTTAGCAAGCTTGTCGGCCTTGTCCTTGTCGAGCGTCGCTTCCGCCTGCTCGATCAGGCTGAGCACGTCACCCATGCCGAGGATGCGCGAGGCGATACGCTCAGGATGGAACGGATCGAGCGCTTCGCTCTTCTCGCCCATACCGATGAACTTGATCGGCTTGCCGGTGATAGCACGCACCGACAGAGCGGCACCGCCACGGGCGTCGCCGTCGACCTTGGTCAGGATCACACCGGTCAGCGGCAATGCATCGCCAAAGGCCTTGGCCGTGTTGGCGGCGTCCTGGCCGGTCATGGCGTCGACCACGAACAGGGTTTCGATCGGGTTGATCGCGGCATGCAGTGCCTTGATCTCGCCCATCATTTCTTCATCGATGTGCAGGCGGCCGGCGGTATCGACGATGACCACGTCGATGAATTTGAGTTTTGCTTCTTTAATAGCCGCCTGGGCGATGTCGACCGGCTTCTGACTCAGGTCCGACGGGAAGAACGTCACGCCAATGTCGTTGGCCAGGGTTTCCAGCTGCTTGATCGCCGCCGGACGGTAAACGTCGGCGGACACAACCATGACCGACTTCTTCTTGCGCTCTTTAAGGAAGCGCGCGAGCTTGCCGGCGGTGGTGGTTTTACCCGCGCCCTGCAAACCGGCCATCAGGATGACGGCGGGTGGAACGGCGCTCAGGTTCAGGTCTTCGTTGGCCGCGCCCATCAGGCTTTCGAGCTCGGCCTGGACGATTTTCACGAAGGCCTGGCCCGGCGTCAGGCTGCGCGACACCTCGGTACCGACGGCACGTTCCTTGACCGAATTGACGAAGTCCTTGACCACCGGCAGGGCGACGTCGGCTTCGAGCAACGCCATGCGCACTTCGCGCAGGGTATCTTTGATGTTGTCTTCAGTCAGCTTGGCCTTGCCGGTGACATGGCGCAGCGTCTGCGAGAGACGGTCGGTTAAGTTTTCAAACATTGCGCGATCCTTTCAGGCCCTGTGTAGACCGGGATAATGGCGGCCCGGACCGGACTAAACGTGTGCTCGGCGAGCCTGCGGCGTGGGCAGGTCGCGGATTATAGCGAAGACTGTGGCTGGCGGACACCTCGCCGTCGGCTTGCGCGGTCTTTCGTGTGGTGGGGGTTCTATGCCAAACTCAGCGACTTTCGGGCTTGCCTAACAGGATTTATGCTCCCCTTGTCACCCAGCTTGCTTACTACCCTCGCCGCCGCCTGCTTGTATGCCGCTGCGACCATTTATCAGGGCACTCGCCTGGCGTCCGGCACCAAGGCCAACAAACGCCTGCTGGTCATGCTTGGCGTGCTCGCCTTATTGACCCACGGCGCCAGCCTGCTCACCCACCTGCTAACCCCAACCGGCCTGGGTCTGGACTTCTTCACTGCCGCCAGCCTGATTGCCGTGGCGGTCATTGCATTGACCCTGCTGGCCTGTTCACGGATTCCGGTAGAGAACCTGCTGATACTGCTGTTCCCGCTGGGGGCCTTGACCGTGTTGCTGGCGCATTTCGCGCCGGCCGGCACGGTGCAGATCATCGATGAGGAGCCGGGTATCCTCGCCCACATCCTGCTCTCGATTCTTGCCTATGGCATGTTCACCATCGCGGTGTTCCAGGCCTTGCTGCTGCTGGTTCAAGACCACCAGCTCAAACACAAGCACCCCTCCGGGCTGATCAAGAACTTCCCGCCGCTGCAAACCATGGAAAGCCTGCTGTTCGGCTTCCTCTGGGCCGGCTGGACGCTATTGTCGTTGTCGTTGATTTCCGGCTGGCTGTTCGTCGAAAACCTGTTCGCCCAGCATCTGGTGCACAAAACCCTGCTGGCCTGCCTGGCCTGGATCGTTTTCAGCGTGCTGCTGTGGGGGCGCAATCGCCTCGGCTGGCGCGGGCACAAAGCCATTCGCTGGACCCTGGCCGGTTTCTGCCTGCTGATGCTGGCGTATTTCGGCAGCAAACTGGTTCGTGAATACATCCTGCATATCTGACGGGCGGCATTAATGGACGACTTGCCCATAGGGCCGATGCTCGCGGTAGTGACCCTGCTGATTTTATGGTCGGGGCTGTTTACCGCCATCGAAGCGGCGCACCAGCATTTGCTGGCCCAGCGCACCGCAACGCGTTCCAGCGACAAACCGGTGGCGAAACTCAGCTTCCCGCTTGCCAGCCTGATTTTTTGCAACACCCTGTGCCGTGCACTCGTGGTGGTCATCAGCACCTTGCTGGCCATTTTCACCTGGGCCGAGAACGGCCCGTGGGTTGCGTGCCTTGGGGCAGGCGCCATTTTGCTGGTGTTTTCCGACTATTTGCCACGGGCGCTCGCCACCCGCTATCCGGATGCGATCCTGACCCAGGGCAACAATCTGCTGCGCATACCACTGAAAGTCATCTATCCCGCGGCATGGTTGCTCAACAGCATCAGTCAGTTGCTGATGCGACCGTTCGCCCGTAAAGCCAAGGTGGTGCAACGCAGTGAGGACGAAACGCTCACGGAGCGGCATACACCTCCCGAGACCGTAACCCGCCCTCACCCGCTGCCAGGCATCCACGCACTGGACAACATCACGGTCAATGACATCCTGGTGCCGCGCAGTGACGTGGACGGCATCAACCTCGATGACCCCATCGAAGAAATCATCGAACAACTGCGCCACAACAAGCGCACTCGCCTGCCGGTGTTCCACAGCGACATCAACCAGGTCGAAGCCGTCCTCAACACCCGGCATATCCTTCACTTGCTGCCCGATGCGAGCCTGACCCGGGAAGCCTTGCTGGCGGCCAGTCACGAGCCGTACTTCGTGCCGGAA
The DNA here is from genome assembly GCF_000282395.1 of Pseudomonas sp. GM55. Taxonomy (NCBI): domain Bacteria; kingdom Pseudomonadati; phylum Pseudomonadota; class Gammaproteobacteria; order Pseudomonadales; family Pseudomonadaceae; genus Pseudomonas; species Pseudomonas sp. GM55. The sequence continues at coordinate 73,015 of NZ_AKJJ01000048.1, forward strand.
AGCACTCCGTTGCAGTTGCAACTGCTCAACTTCCACAAGCAGCAGCGGCGCCTGGGCATGGTGGTCGACGAATACGGCGAAGTGCTGGGCATCGTCACTCTGGAAGACATTCTCGAAGAAATCGTCGGCGAGTTCGAAAACCAGCACAGCCTGGACAACCCGCACATTCATCCGCAAGCCGACGGGCGCCTGGTGATCGACGGAGCCGCGTCCATTCGCGAGCTGAACAAGAGCCTCGGCTGGCACCTGCCCAGCGATGGCCCGAAAACCCTGAACGGTTTGGTCACCGAGGCGCTGGAAACCATTCCCGAAAGTGCGGTGTGCCTGAAGATCGGTCGGTATCGCCTGGAAATTCTCGAGACCGAGGACAATCGTGTCACGCGGGTGCTGATCTGGCAGACCAGTTCGATGCCGGTCGTTATCTGAAACCTGACACAAATCCCTGTGGCGAAGGGGCTTGCCCCCTCGCCACACTGTGTTCGCCAGACCTCTTGTTCGATCGTTAGCCACCTTCCTATAATCGAACCGCTTACCCAAGCCTCGCCGGCTCCGTGCTTACCCCGCACTTAGCAGCCTCCGGCCCGTCCATCAGCAACGCCCGCAACCAACCGACGACTGTTCCTACCTTGAACAGCGACCGTGTCTCCACCCACATCCCTGGGTTCTCGACCATAATAATTTGCTCCACTGGAGCCCATGACTGTCAGGGATAACCGCATGACGACCAGTACGACTTACAGCGACTCCACACCTGCGCAACCGACGAACTCCGCCACCCGCGTGGCCACCGCAAGCTTCATCGGTACCGCTATCGAGTTCTACGATTTCTATGTCTATGCCACCGCCGCTGCGCTGGTGATCGGCCCGGTGTTCTTTCCGCAGACATCCGGCACCGCCCAGATGCTTTCGGCGTTTCTCACGTTCGGTATCGCTTTCCTTGCACGCCCCTTGGGTTCGGCGCTTTTCGGCCACTTTGGCGACCGTATCGGGCGCAAATCGACCCTGGTCGCCTCATTGCTGCTGATGGGCGTGTGCACCACGCTGATCGGCGTGCTGCCGGGTTACGACAGCATTGGCGCCTGGGCACCGATCCTGCTTTGCGTCCTGCGCTTCGGCCAGGGCCTGGGGCTGGGCGGTGAATGGGGTGGTGCGGCATTGCTGGCCACGGAGAACGCGCCGAAAGGCAAGCGCGCGTGGTTCGGCATGTTTCCGCAACTGGGGCCATCCATTGGCTTCCTGGCGGCCAACGGCCTGTTCCTGACATTGGCCCTGGTACTGGACGATGAACAGTTCCGCTCCTGGGGCTGGCGTATTCCGTTCCTGCTCAGCGCCGCACTGGTGATGGTCGGCCTGTACGTTCGCCTCAAGCTGCATGAAACTCCGGTGTTTGCCAACGCCGTGGCGCGCCAGGAGCGGGTGAAGATCCCGCTGTTCGAGCTGTTCGGTCAATACTGGGCGCCCGTATTGCTGGGAGCCGGCGCGATGGTCGTGTGCTACGCGCTGTTTTACATCTCCACCGTGTTTTCCCTGAGTTACGGCGTGGCAACGCTCGGCTACAGCCGCGAAACCTTCCTCGGCCTGTTGTGCTTCGCGGTGCTGTTCATGGCGGCCGCCACCCCGCTGTCGGCCTGGGCCAGCGACCGTTACGGGCGCAAACCGGTGCTGATCATCGGTGGCGTACTGGCGATCCTGTCCGGCTTTCTCATGGAGCCGCTGCTGACCCAGGGCTCGACGTGGGGCGTGGCGTTATTCCTGTGCATCGAACTGTTTCTGATGGGCGTGACGTTTGCGCCGATGGGGGCGCTGCTGCCGGAGCTGTTCCCCACCCGCGTGCGCTACACCGGCGCCTCGGCGGCCTACAACCTGGGCGGTATCGTCGGCGCTTCGGCGGCGCCGTTCTTCGCCCAGAAACTGGTGGCGATGGGCGGGTTGGGCTATGTCGGCGGATATGTGTCCGGGGCGGCAGTGCTGAGCCTGATTGCGGTGCTGTGCCTGAAGGAAACGCGGCATAACGATTTGAATCAGGTTGCCTGACCGGCCGCCATCGCTGGCAAGCCAGCTCCCACAGGGTCAGTGTTGATCACACAATTGCTGTACGACACACCACCTGTGGGAGCGGGCTTGCCCGCGATGGCGTCTTTACTGACTAAACACTCCCCCGAAAAAACACGGTTTTTCCCCCACCCATTGTCACCTCGCTCTACGCGCATCGGCTCATCCCCGCTATACTTCCCGGCTTTTCCTGAATAAATGCCAATAGGGTCCCGCCGCGCATGGATAAGACCTACCAACCGCACGCCATTGAAACTTCCTGGTACAACACCTGGGAGTCAGAGAATTACTTCGCCCCGCAAGGCGCGGGCGAGTCCTACACCATCATGATCCCGCCGCCGAACGTCACCGGCAGCCTGCACATGGGGCACGGCTTCAACAACGCGATCATGGACGCCCTGATCCGTTTCCGCCGCATGCAGGGTCGCAACACCCTGTGGCAGCCGGGCACCGACCACGCCGGTATCGCCACGCAGATGCTGGTGGAGCGTCAGCTCGAAGCCAAGGGCCAGAGCCGCCATGACCTGGGGCGCGAGAAGTTCCTCGAGAAAGTCTGGGAGTGGAAGGATGAGTCCGGTGGCAACATCAGCCGTCAGATCCGTCGCCTCGGCTCGTCTGTCGACTGGAGCCGCGAGCGCTTCACCATGGACGACGGCCTCTCGGAAGCCGTTAAAGAAGCCTTCGTCCGTTTGCACGAAGACGGCCTGATCTACCGCGGCAAGCGCCTGGTCAACTGGGACACCAAGCTGCACACGGCGATTTCCGACCTCGAAGTGGAAAACCACGACGAGAAAGGTTTCCTGTGGAACCTGAAATACCCGCTGGCCGACGGCGCCAAGACCGCTGAAGGCAACGATTTCCTGATCGTCGCGACCACTCGCCCGGAAACCATGCTCGGCGACTCTGCCGTGGCCGTGAACCCGAACGATGATCGCTACAAAGCCCTGATCGGCAAATTTGTCGAGCTGCCGCTGGTCGGCCGCCGCATCCCGATCATTGCCGACGATTACTGCGACCCTGAATTCGGTACCGGTTGCGTGAAAATCACCCCGGCCCACGACTTCAACGACTACGAAGTCGGCAAGCGTCACAACCTGCCGCTGCTGAACATCTTCGACAAAAACGCAACGGTCCTGCCGGCCTGCCAGGCGTTCAACCTCGACGGCACGCTGAACGAAACCATCGACGGCAAGATCCCGGCCGAATACGCCGGTCTCGACCGCTTCGAAGCCCGCAAGCAGATCGTGGCCGCGTTCGACGCTGCCGGCCTGTTGGTCAGCGTTGACGACCACGCCCTGAAAGTACCGAAAGGCGACCGCTCCGGCACCGTCATCGAGCCATGGCTGACCGACCAATGGTACGTGTCCACCAAGCCGTTGGCCGAGCCTGCGATTGCAGCCGTCGAAGACGGCCGTATCCAATTCGTGCCAAAACAGTACGAAAACATGTACTTCTCGTGGATGCGCGACATCCAGGATTGGTGCATCAGCCGTCAGCTGTGGTGGGGCCACCGGATTCCGGCCTGGTACGACGAGTCGGGCAAGGTCTACGTCGGTCGCGACGAAGCCGAAGTGCGGGCCAAGCACAAAATCGGCCCGGACGTCGCCCTGCAACAGGACAATGACGTTCTTGATACCTGGTTCAGCTCGGGCCTGTGGACGTTCTCCACCCTCGGCTGGCCGGAAAAAACCGAATTCCTGAAGAAATTCCACTCCACCGACGTGCTGGTGACCGGCTTCGACATCATTTTCTTCTGGGTTGCCCGGATGATCATGCTCACCATGCATTTGGTGAAGAACGAAGACGGCACGCCGCAGGTGCCATTCAAGACTGTTTATGTTCATGGTCTGGTGCGTGACGGCCAGGGCCAGAAGATGTCCAAGTCCAAGGGCAACGTCCTGGACCCGCTGGACATCATCGACGGCATCGAACTGGAAGAGCTGGTGCAGAAACGCACCTCCGGCCTGATGCAGCCGAAACTGGCGAAGAAGATCGAGAAGCAGACCCGCGACGAGTTCGCCGAAGGCATTGCCAGCTACGGCACCGACGCCCTGCGCTTCACCTTCTGCTCGCTGGCATCCACCGGTCGTGACATCAAGTTCGACATGGGCCGCGTCGAAGGCTATCGCAACTTCTGCAACAAGATCTGGAACGCGGCGCGCTATGTGCTGGACAAGGGCGAAGACTGTGGCCAGAACGGCGAAGCCTATGAGCTGTCCCTGGCCGATCGCTGGATCATTTCGCAACTGCAACGCACCGAAGCCGAAGTGACCCGCCAGCTCGACCAGTTCCGTTTCGACCTGGCGGCGCAAGCCTTGTACGAGTTCATCTGGAACCAGTATTGCGACTGGTACCTGGAACTGTCCAAGCCTGTGCTGTGGGACGAAAACGCACCGGTCGAACGCCAGCGCGGCACCCGTCGCACCCTGGTGCGCGTACTGGAAGTCGCCCTGCGCCTGGCACACCCGTTCATGCCGTTCATCACCGAAGAAATCTGGCAGCGCATCGCGCCGCTAGCCGGTATAGAAGGCAAGACGATCATGCTGCAACCTTGGCCAGTGGCCAACGAAACACGCATCGATCAGGCGGCCGAAGATGACATCGAATGGCTCAAGGGCCTGATGCTCGGCACCCGCAACATCCGTGGCGAAATGAACATCGGCCCGGGCAAACCGCTGCCGTTGTTCCTGAAAAACGTCAGCGCCGAGGATCAGCGTCGCCTGACCGAAAATGAAGCCCTGCTGAAGAAGCTGGCGCGTCTGGAATCGATCACCGTGCTCGCTGCTGGCGAAGAAGCACCGCTGTCCGCCACCGCGCTGGTCGGCGAGATGGAAGTGCTGGTGCCAATGGCCGGCTTGATCGACAAAGGTGCGGAACTGGCGCGTCTGGACAAGGAAATCCAGCGTCTGCAAGGTGAAGTGCAACGCGTCGGCGGCAAGCTGTCCAACGCCGGTTTCGTCGACAAGGCGCCAGCCGAAGTCATCGAGAAAGAACGCGCCAAACTGGCCGAGGCCGAACAGGCCCTGGGCAAACTGGCCGAGCAGCATGCGCGGATTGCCAGCCTGTAACGGCAGATCGCACTGAAAGAGGGAGGCCCATGCGGCCTCCCTTTTTTATGCCTGCCACTTCCCAACCTACCACAGGGTTCTGTGTTGTTTTTGATGATGGGTTCACAACGGCAGGATGTGGGACAATGCCCGCCACTTTCAGCCATGCCCGAATCGACCACACCCATGACCGCCCCCCGCCCCCCCAAGCCTGCGCGCCAAAAGCCTGCCCCGAAGACCCCGGCCACGGCCGTCGCCCCGAAGGAAAAGGCTAGCCTGCACCCGCGCAATCGCCACCAGGGTCGCTACGACTTTCCGGCGCTGATCAAAAGCTCCCCGGAACTGAAGAAGTTCGTGATCATCAATCCGTACGGCAAGGAAAGCATCGACTTCGCCAGCCCGGAAGCCGTGCGGGTGTTCAATCGGGCGCTGCTCAAGTCGTTCTATGGCATCGCTCACTGGGACATTCCGGCCGACTACCTGTGCCCGCCAGTGCCAGGCCGTGCCGATTACGTGCACTTCCTCGCCGACCTGCTGGCCAGCGGCAATGACGGTGTGATTCCCCGTGGCGCCGCCGTGAAGGTGCTGGACATCGGCATGGGCGCCAACTGCGTGTATCCGCTGATCGGCTACAGCGACTATCGCTGGCAGTTCCTCGGTTCCGATATCGATGCGACCGCCATTGCCGCGGCAAAGGCCATCATTCAATCCAATGGCCTGAACAAAGCCATCCAGGTACGCCAGCAGAGCAACCCCAAGCAGATCCTCACAGGCCTGCTGGAAAGCGCAGAGCGATTCGATCTGACCCTGTGCAACCCGCCATTCCACGCCTCGCTGGACGAGGCCACACGGGGCAGCACGCGCAAATGGCGCGCCCTGGGCAAAGCCGATCCGAAACGCAAGCTGCCGGTGTTGAACTTTGGCGGCCAAGCGGCGGAATTGTGGTGCGAGGGTGGGGAAGTGCGTTTCGTCACCCAACTGGTCAGCGAGAGCGTGCAGGTGGCGCAACAAGTGCTGTGGTTCAGCACGCTGGTGTCAAAGGCCTCGAACCTGCCGGCGATCCAGGCAGCCCTGAGCAAGGCCGGCGTACTGGAAAGTCAGGTGGTGGAAATGGGGCAGGGACAGAAGCAGAGCCGCTTCGTCGCCTGGACCTTCCAGACTCCAGCCCAGCAACAGGTTTGGCGCGAGCGTTGGGCGCCTAAAAACTAAAACACGTCCACCTGTAGGAGCGAGCTTGCTCGCGAAAAACCTGAGAGCAACGCGTTCATTCAGACTGCCCGCGTTATCGTTTACGCCCATCGCGAGCAAGCTCGCTCCTACAATCGCAGGCACAAAAAAACCGTGCCCGGATCGCTCCGGTGCACGGTTTTTTTTCAACAAGTCTTACTTGTTGACAGCGTCGGTCAGGCCTTTGGCCACAACCAGCTTGATCACTTTCTTGGCAGCGATTTCGATGGCAGCGCCAGTCGAAGGGTTACGGCCAGTACGGGCAGGGCGCTCAGTCACTTTCAGTTTGCCGATACCTGGCAGAGTGATTTCGCCGCCGTTTTCCAGCTGATCGGCAACGATTTGGCCCAGTTGGTCCAGAGCGTTACGCGCGGTGGTTTTCGGCGCGTCGATAGCTTCAGCGATGTCGGCGATCAGTTGGTCTTTAGTAAGAGCCATTTAGTGTTCCTTCCCTATCAAATTCATATGGATTGCAGAGTGCAATGTCAGCCATCGAGCCCGATCTTCTGGATCTGGCACCCTCGGCCAAATAACCTCGGGATCGGGGTTATAGATACCGAAATCAGGGTTTGGTTCGACCTGACAAATGCTGACTGCACGCTTAACGCAGTGACTTCGCGCAAGACCGGGCAAAGCTAGCACACAGGCGTGGAAATATCCGCCTCTAGCTACCCATTTGGTCAGCTTTATTGCGCTAAAACAGGAAAAAAACGCATAAGCGCCGTCGGTCGCCCGTCAATTGCCCTTCGTACCGCGCCAAAACCAGTGGTTGCGGTACACTGGGCGCTTTTTCGGGGGAGCACGCCCTCCTCTCTTCATTCAGCCGAGAAGCCCATGCCGATCCGTCATTGCATCGTCCACCTGATCGACAAAAAACCCGACGGCACACCTGCAGTTCTCCACGCCCGTGACTCTGAACTGGCCGAGTCCGCGGCCATCGAGAACATGCTCGCCGACCTCAACGAAAGCTATAACGCCAAACAGGGTAAAGCCTGGGGCCTGTTCCATCCGGAATCCGGCGCGTTCCCGTTCAGCGGCTGGCTGAAGGAGTACCTCGAGGGTGGCCAGGATTTCACTGCGTTCAGTCGCGTGGCGGTTGAGCATCTGCAAAAACTGATGGAAGAATCGAACCTGTCGGTCGGCGGCCATGTGCTGTTCGCGCACTATCAACAAGGCATGACCGACTACCTGGCCATCGCCCTGCTGCACCACAGTGAAGGCGTGGCCGTGACCGACGAACTGGACGTGACCCCGTCCCGTCACCTGGACCTGGGGCAATTGCACCTGGCGGCGCGGATCAACGTTTCCGAATGGCAGAACAATAAACAGTCCAAGCAGTACATTTCGTTCATCAAAGGCAAGAACGGCAAAAAGGTTTCGGAGTATTTCCGCGACTTCATTGGCTGCCAGGAAGGCGTCGACGGTCCGGGTGAAACCCGCACCCTGCTCAAAGCCTTCAGTGATTTCGTTGAAAGCGAAGACCTGCCGGAAGACGACGCCCGCGAGAAGACCAAGACCCTGGTGGATTACGCCAGCAGCCAGGCCAAGCTCGGTGAGCCGATGGGCCTGGAAGAACTGTCGGGGCTGATCGACGAAGAACGCCCGAAGGCCTTCTACGATCACATCCGCAACAAGGATTACGGCCTCTCGCCGGAAATCCCGGCCGATAAACGCACCCTGAACCAGTTCCGCCGATTCACTGGCCGCGCCGAAGGCCTGTCGATCAGTTTCGAAGCCCACCTGCTGGGCTCGAAGATCGAGTACGACGAAGAAGCCGGCACGTTGATCATCAAGGGCCTGCCCACTTCGCTCACCGATCAGCTGAAGCGTCGCAACTGATGCTCGGCGGCGTGCTGAAGAAATTCCTGCTGATCCTGCTGGTGGTCGTGGCTTACCAGAATTGGGGCAAAATCGAGCGGGTGTTCAACCCTTCGCAGGTCGTGTCGGAACAGACGCAGGCCCAGGCCAACGTCGTGCTCTATGCCACCGAATGGTGTGGTTACTGCAAGCTGACCCGGCGCTTTCTCGATCAGAAAGGCATTCCGTACAAGACATTCGATATCGAGAAAGACGCCGTCGCGCGCAAGGATTACGAGGCCTTGGGTGGTGCAGGGATTCCGATCATCGATGTGAACGGAACCCTCATTCGCGGGTACGACCCGGATGCGATCCTGGCTGCCCTCAAATAACTCCCTTGTAGGAGCTGGCTTGCCAGCGAAGACGGTGGATCAGTCGACAAATATGCTGACTGACACACCGCTTTCGCTGGCAAGCCAGCTCCTACAGGGCCTGTGTATGACGGGACTTATTGCGCTTCGATGCGGAAGCCAAAACGCGGGAAGTGCACATGCACCACGCCGCCACGCTCGTCCTCGCGTCGCACAATCAGCTCTTCGCGGCCGGCAAACAACAACTCCCCCACTACCGGATCAACGCCATAGTCCGTGGCCGCGATGACTACCTGCTGACCGGCCTCGAATCCATTGGGATCAACGAACTGCTCATCGGGCAAGGCCGCTGGCGTGGATGTGCGCGCGACCTCCAGCGCCTCCTCGGACGTCATTTCGCTGGATGCACCGTGACCGAAGCCCAGCACTCGCGCATGCCACGCACTGACCGCCGGATACGCATCGACCAGCGGCGCAGTGACCGGTGTGGCCTTGAGGAACCAGAGGCTATGAGCCAGGGCAAAGTCGGCAATCGACGGCTCGCCGAACAGGAAATCCCCCTCTTCGCGCTGCAATTGCAACTCCAGCCGCGACATGATCGTTGGCCACTGGTGCCTGGCCTGCTCGGCGGCCAACCTGGTCGCACTACCTCCACTGAACAACCCGGTGCGGTCGGCAATAAACGCCTTGATCGCTTCCGGCGACAACTTGCCAAAGCGCACCGCTATCGATTCGGGCTGGAACACCAGGCTGACCGCGTGCTGGAACACCACTGAGTCGGCCCAGGCTGCAAACGTCGCGGTGATCATTTCCTGACCTTCAGGGAAAAACGCCGGCAAGGTTTTTTCCTGCTCCAGTCGCCGGGCAATCAATGCCGTATCGCAATAAATATCCGCACCGACCTGCAACACCGGGGTCTTGCGGTAGCCACCGGTCAACGCCGTGAGATCCGGTTTGGGCATCACTGGCGAGATATTCACCGAACGCCAGGACAAGCCCTTGAAGCCCAGCAGCAGGCGGGCCTTCTCGGCAAAGGGGGACGTCGGGTAATGATGCAGAATCAACTCGGACATGCTCGGCTCCGCCGCAAGGATCAGGAATCCGCAGCTTAGCGCGCAATCACCTGGCAGCCTACAGATCCGCCTGATGGGAACTGATCAGTCAGAGTGATAAGTCAGAGGCGGCGCTCGCTGCGCTCGCCACCAGGCATTCCTTGGCACTCTTTTTGAGCTTTTTGATCAGCCGCTCCTGACGTAACGCATCGCTTTTGTCGCGACAGCGTTCGGTGTAGACCAGTGCCATGGCAGGGCTGGAAAGAAAGAATCGTGCGCCCTTGCCGCTTTGATGCTTGGCGAAGCGACGCACGGGATCATCGCTGATCCCGCAATAAAGCGAACCGTTGGCCGCACGAACGAGGTAGACGAACCAGGCTTTGCTCGCGGGGGTGTCGGCGTCGACAGGGCTTTCGCTGAGGGTGGTCACGTAACGATCAGGGCTTGAAGGAAAACAGGCCGTGATCTTATCAGCGACTGGCCTGGAATGCCTTCAGGCCTTTCAATGCCTGGGCGCGGACGGCGTTTCTCACCAGCGGCGTCCAGCCCAGCAGCAGGCCTTTGAAACCCAACGCCTGACGTGACCACTTCCACAGATCGAAGCGGTCGTGGTGCTCGCAGATCTTGCCGTCGCGAAAGACGAATCGCGCCTGAATGTCGTTGATCACAATATTGCCGGTCTGGCTGAACAGATAGGTCGCGACCCAATGGGCGCCACCGCTGCGCTGATCGGCGTGGACTTGATCGAAGGTCAGGGAAAAGTCCTTGGCCCGAGTGGTCAGCATGCGCCACATGTCACCGGCGTCGCGACCGCGAAGCTCGCCGAACGCCGGGTCACTGAACACCACATCATCGGTGTAGCAGGCCGCCATGGCTTCGGCATCCAGGCGCTGGAAGGCTTGATAGAACTGGGTGATCAACGCGCTGTGGGCGTCACTCATGGGCAGGCTCCATACGATAAAAGGATTTTGCCTGCACGATAGTCCGCAAATGCGTCGAGCACTATCGGCATTCGTTAGCCGAATACCGATAGTGCTCGTTTCAGACCTTTTCGCTTTCCACCTGAACGTACAAAGCACGCCCGGCACCGAGCCCCGCGATGATCGCCCCCAGGCCGATGACACCGAAGATCCAGCCCACAGCCGTCCAGCCGCCAGTCCAGTCATGCACGATGCCGACCGCGAACGGCCCCATGGACGCCAGGGTGTAACCGAAGCCCTGGGCCATGCTCGACAGGTTCGCCGCGACGTGGGAGTCCCGCGAGCGCAGCACGATCAGGGTCAATGCCAGGCTGAACGTGGCGCCCTGCCCCAGCCCCAGCACAATTGCCCAGCCCCACAAGCCTTCGATCGGCGCATACAGGCAACCGAACAGGCCGCCGAGGGTCAGCACCATCACGATCACAATCGCCAGGCGCTGATCCTTGCCACGGGTCGCCAGCCAGGGTGCCGCGAGCGAGCTGACCAGTTGCACGATCACCGAGCCCGACAGCACCAGCCCAGCCTGGGTCGGGGTCAGGCCACGCCCGATCAGGATCGATGGCAACCAGCCGAACACGATGTAGGCCAGGGACGATTGCAGGCCCATGTACAAGGTCACTTGCCAGGCCAGCGGGTCGCGCAGCAATCCCCGAACGCGATAGGCGACGTTGTGCGCGCCGTGTTTCTGGCCGACTTGCGGCAGCCAGAACACTGCCGCCGCCAACGCGGGGATAACCCAAAAACCAAGGCCCAGCGCCCAGCTCTTGTCGAAATGCTCACTGAGGGGCACGGTCGCACCCGCCGCCATCGCTGCGCCCAGGCACAGGGCCATGGTGTAGACGCCGGTCATGGTCCCGGCCTGTTTCGGGAAATCGCGCTTGACGATACCTGGCAACAACACGCCGATCACGCCGATGCTGGCACCGGCCAGCACGCTTCCGGCAAACAGGCCGATCTCACCGAACGAACTGCGCAGGATGATCCCGCCAGCCAAGGTCAGAAGAATGCCCAACACGACCCGCTCGGCTCCGAAGCGACGCGCCAGCACCGGCGCCAGTGGCGCAAACAGGCCAAGGCAAAACACCGGCAACGTGGTCAGCAATCCCGCCGTGGACGCCGACAAGCCGAGGGACTTCGAGACCTCGCTGAGCATCGGCGCCATGCTCGACAGCGCCGGGCGTAGGTTCAGCGCCACCAGAATCAGGCCCAGGAGCAACAGCCACGGCCGACGCAGGACCGGGTGAGCTTGCTGGACCTGTTCGTCATCGGCCTCGGCGTCGATCAGCAGCTCTTCCAGCTCTGCCGAACGTTTTTGGGCTGTGGATAAATCACCGCGGTGCATGGGCTTCTCGGTTTCAAGGTTCATTGATCAACTGCCTCGACAGGGCTTTGGCCCGCTCCGGGTCGCGTTGTTCGACGGCATCGAGCAATTCGATGTGCAGGTCGAACACTTCCTGGCGGCGCGGGACGATGTTCAGGGTCTGGCGCAACTGCGCACCGACGATGCTGGAGAAATAGCGATACAACTCGCTGAGGGTCGGGTTGTGCGCGGCGTCCACCAACCGACGGTGGAACACCAGATCGCAGGCGATGTAGGTATCGAGATCGCCGTGGTAGTGGCTGCCGCTGACACCCAGCGCCTCGCGCAATGCCACCAGGTCTTCATCGGTGCGGCGCATGGCTGCCAGGCCGATAGCCTCGACTTCGAGGATGTGCCGGGTTTCCCGGGCCTGCTCAAGGGAGCAACGGGACAGCGCCTTCAAGGTATCGAGCGGATCGACCACCGCCCGCAGGTAACTGCCATCGCCCTGGCGGATCTCGATCAATCCGGAAAACGCCAACACACGCATGGCTTCGCGCACGGTGTTGCGGCTGATACCGAGTTCGGCGGACAACTCAGGCTCGGTGGGCAAACGCTGGCCCACGACCCATACGCCCTGGTTGATACGCAGGCGCAGCTGGTCCAAGGCCTGATCGACCAGCGATCGTTTTACCAATGGAGAGATTTCTGACATGGAATTCGCCCTCTCATCCAATCATAGGATGAATTTTCTGACATGTTAGTCAGCTTCATCCGAGAGAGCAACATGATCCCTGTAGGAGCGAGCCTGCTCGCGATGGACGTCAACGATAACGTTGGTTGGCAGGTACCCCGCGGTGCTCTCAAGTCCATCGCGAGCCAGCTCGCTCCTACAGGCAAAAAAAACCCGGAACATGTCCGGGTTTATTTCAGTGCCTGGGTTCGATCAATGCAGAATCTGGCTCAGGAACAGCTTGGTGCGCTCATTCTGCGGGTGGTCGAAGAAATCGTTCGGCGCAGCCTGTTCGACGATTTCGCCCTTGTCCATGAAGATCACGCGGTTGGCCACGGTGCGGGCGAAGCCCATTTCGTGGGTCACGCAGAGCATGGTCATGCCGTCTTCGGCCAGGCCGATCATGGTGTCCAGTACCTCTTTCACCATCTCCGGGTCGAGTGCCGAAGTCGGTTCGTCGAACAGCATGATTTTCGGCTTCATGCACAGCGCGCGGGCGATTGCCACACGCTGTTGCTGACCGCCGGACAGTTGCCCAGGGTATTTATGCGCCTGCTCCGGAATGCGTACGCGCTCCAGGTAGTGCATGGCGATTTCCTCGGCCTTGCGCTTGGGCATCTTGCGCACCCACATCGGCGCCAGGGTGCAGTTCTGCAAAATGGTCAGGTGCGGGAACAGGTTGAAGTGCTGGAACACCATGCCAACTTCACGACGGATCGCCTCGATCTGCTTGAGGTCGTTGGTCAGTTCTGTGCCATCGACCACGATGCGGCCCTGCTGGTGTTCTTCCAGACGGTTGAGGCAGCGGATGGTGGTGGACTTGCCCGAACCCGACGGCCCGCACAGAACGATACGTTCACCCTGCTTGACGTTGAGGTTGATGTCTTTCAACACGTGGAACTGGCCGTACCACTTGTTCACGCCCTGCATCTGAATAATGCCTTCAGGGCCCACAGGCTGTTTGATTGCTTCGCTCATAAAAGAACTTCCTAAATTAGGTACGGCGCTTCAGCGCTTGTGGCCAGTGTCGAGCTTGCGTTCCAGATGCATGGAATAGCGCGACATACCAAAACAGAAAATCCAGAACACCAGGGCGGCGAACACATAGCCTTCGGTGGCCATGCCCAGCCATTTAGGGTCGGCGGCGGCTTGCTTGACGCTGTTGAGCAGGTCGAACAGGCCGATGATGATCACAAGGCTGGTGTCCTTGAACAGCGCGATGAAGGTGTTGACGATGCCGGGGATCACCAGCTTCAGGGCTTGCGGCAGAATCACCAGGCCCATGCTGCGCCAGTAGCCCAGGCCCATTGCGGCAGCCGCTTCGTACTGACCTTTGGGAATCGCTTGCAGACCACCGCGCACCACCTCGGCCACATAGGCCGACTGGAACAGGATCACGCCGATCAGGGCCCGCAGCAGCTTGTCGAAGTTCATGCCTTCAGGCAGGAACAGCGGCAGCATCACCGAGGACATGAACAGCACCGTGATCAACGGCACGCCGCGCCAGAACTCGATGAAGGTCACGCAGACCACGCGAATCGCCGGCAGGTTCGAACGACGCCCCAGGGCCAGGACAATCCCCAGCGGCAGCGCACCGGCGATGCCGACGGTGGCGATCACCAGGGTCAGCATCAGGCCGCCCCATTGGCTGGTCGCGACATTGGTCAGGCCGAAGATGCCGCCATGCAACAGGAAGTAGGCAAAGATCGGGTACAGCACCAGGAAGCCCAGCCCGTACACCGCTTTATGGTGAAAGCGCGAGATGAACAACGGCGCCACGCCGACAATCGCCAACCACACCGTCAGGTCCACGCGCCAGCGCAGTTCCGGCGGGTAATAGCCGTACATGAACTGGCCAAAGCGCTGCTGGATGAACACCCAGCAGGCGCCCTCCTTGGTGCAGTCGGCGCGGGTCGTGCCCACCCAGTTGGCGTCGAGGATGGCCCAGTGCAGGATCGGCGGCACCACCAGGTAGATGAGGTAGAACGCAAACAGGGTCAGCAGAGTGTTGAGCCAGCTGGAGAACATGTTCGCGCGCATCCACGCCACCACACCGATGCTGCGGCCCGGTGGAGGCATGTCAGGTTTGAAAGTATGAGTACTCATGCGCTTTTCCTTACCGCTCGATCAGCGCAATGCGCTTGTTGTACCAGTTCATCAGCAGGGAAATGCTGATACTGATTGCCAGGTACACGCTCATGGTGATGGCAATCACCTCGATCGCCTGGCCGGTCTGGTTGAGCACGGTCCCGGCGAACAGCGAGACCATTTCCGGATAACCGATACCGGCCGCCAGCGAGGAGTTTTTCGCCAGGTTCAGGTATTGGCTGGTCAGCGGTGGAATGATCACACGCAGGGCCTGCGGGATGATCACCTTGCGCAGGGTCGGACCGTTGCGCAGGCCAAGGGAATGCGCCGCTTCGGTCTGGCCATGGCTGACCGACTTGATGCCCGAACGCACGATCTCGGCGATGAACGCCGCGGTGTACACGGTGAGGGCCAGCGTCAGCGCCAACAGTTCCGGGATCAGCACCCAGCCGCCGACGAAGTTGAAGCCTTGCAGCTTTGGCATTTCCCAATGCAGGGGTGCGCCGAAGATCAGTGCGCACAAGGCCGGGATCACCAGGAACAGCGCCAGGCCGACCCAGAACTTGTGGAACGGTACACCCGTCTCCTCGAAGCGCTTGGTGGCCCAACGGCTCATCAGCACGATGGCGACGATGGCCACCACGATGCTGGCTACGAATGGCCAGAAACCGTCCGCCATCAGCGCGGCGGGCATGTTCAGGCCGCGGGCGCTGACGAAGAAAGTGTCGCCGAAGTTATGGCTGTTGCGCGGCCCCGGCATGGTCAGGAACACCGCGAAGTACCAGAACAGGATCTGCAGCAATGGCGGAATGTTGCGGAAGACTTCCACGTACACCGTCGCCAGCTTGGCGATGATCCAGTTCTTCGACAGCCGCGCCACACCGACGATGAAGCCGAGGATCGTCGCCAGGATCACGCCGATGAAGGTCACCAGCAAGGTGTTGAGCAGGCCGATGACAAACACCCGGGCGTAAGTGTCCGCTTCGGTGTAGTCGATCAGGTGCTGAGCGATGCCGAAACCGGCACTGCGCTCCAGAAAGTCGAAACCGGAGGTAATGCCCCGGTGCTGCAGGTTGGTTTGCGTGTTGTCGAACAGAAACCAGCCTAACGAGACCACCCCGATAATCGTGATGATCTGGAATACCCACGCACGCACTCGTGGATCGCTGAGGCTGAGCCTCTGCTTTGGTGCGCCGATTGAATTTTGCATGAAGTGCCCCGGAAATAATGGAACAGAACATCACCCGGTGGTTGGCCCACCGGGTGATAGAACCATCAGCGCACTGGTGGTGCGTATTGAATGCCGCCAGCGTTCCACAGAGCGTTCAGCCCGCGGTCGATTTCCAGCGGAGTGCTCTTGCCGAGGTTTTTCTCGAACACTTCGCCGTAGTTGCCTACTTGCTTGATGATCTGCACGACCCAGTCTTTCTTCACTTTCAGGTCTTTGCCGTATTCACCGTCGGTACCCAGCAAACGGGCAACGTCAGGGTTCTTGGTGCCCTTGGCTTCGGCTTCGACGTTCTTCGAAGTGATGCCGGCTTCTTCAGCGTTGAGCATGGCGTAGCCAGTCCAGCGCACGATGGCCAGCCACTCGTCGTCGCCATTACGCACGACCGGGCCCAGAGGCTCCTTGGAAATGGTTTCCGGCAGAACCACGTAGTCCTTCGGCGAAGCCAGCTTGCTGCGCTGGGCGAACAGCTGGGACTTGTCGGAGGTCAGAACGTCGCAACGACCGGATTCCAGCGACTTGGCGCTTTCGTCGGAGGTGTCGAAGGTGATCGGGGTGTACTTCAGGCCGTTGCCGCGGAAGTAGTCGGAAACGTTCAGCTCGGTAGTGGTACCGGCCTGGATGCAGATGGTTGCACCGTCCAGTTCTTTAGCGCTTTTCACGCCCAGCTTGTTGTTTACCAGGAAGCCGATGCCGTCGTAGTAGGTGATGAAGCCTGGAAACTTCAGGCCCATGCCCGCGTCACGGGAGCTGGTCATGGTGGTGTTGCGCGACAGGATGTCGATTTCGCCGGATTGCAGCGCGGTGAAGCGCTCCTTGGCGTTCAACTGGCTGAACTTGACCTTGGTCGCGTCACCGAAGACAGCAGCCGCTACTGCACGGCAGTAGTCAGCATCGATACCTACGATCTTGCCGGTGGAATCCGGAACCGAGAAGCCTGGCAGGCCATCGCTGACGCCACACTGCACGAAGCCTTTCTTCATCACTGCATCCAGGGTTGCGCCCGCCTGGGCAAACCCGCTGACACCGAGTACTGCGGCTGCAGTCACGATAGCCAGGGTGGATTTCAACATCTTCATTCAAACCTCCAGTTTTGCTCTTGTTGTGTCGGAGCGTGAGTCCAGTCGCACCCTTTTGAGGCGTAGTCGACCCGTGTTGGCTTGTTTTTGGGGTCAACCGACGTAAGACGTTAGCTATGAGTCTAGTAGGAGAAAATCCACATCATGGAAAACTCACTCTCACCAGTCGGCCGAACGGGCTGTAGCCCTTTCACGTTCGCGAAGCCCGTAGCGGCCTTTGGCGAACATCCATCACCGGATTCATCGCTATCCCACAGTCGGCAGTAGACTGATAGTGTTACCGCCGGGCGCGAGATGTGTTGCACCGTTTCTCCATAGCAAAGCCCGTACCACACCGCCCGCGGAAGCGGTTCAGCTGCAGGTCAATAGCAAAACTTGTACCCTTGCGACATCTTCTTAACAGATCAACCTGACGCGCACTTGGATCACGCACTTAATGAGCGCGCACGCACAACATTGGAGCAGCCATGACCAACCCCTTGATTCTTGAACCCGTCAAGACCGCAGACGCCTGCGTCATCTGGCTGCATGGCCTGGGCGCCGACCGCTATGACTTCCTGCCGGTGGCCGAAGCGCTACAGGAAAGCCTGCTGAGCACCCGCTTCGTTTTGCCCCAGGCACCGAGCCGCGCCGTGACCATCAATGGCGGTTACGAAATGCCGAGCTGGTACGACATATTGGCCATGAGCCCGGCGCGCGCGATCAATCGTGAACAACTCGAGGAGTCGGCCAGCTGGATCATCGAATTGATTGAAGCGCAGCGAGCCAGCGGAATAGACGCCTCGCGAATTTTCCTGGCCGGTTTTTCCCAGGGCGGTGCCGTGGTGTTACACGCCGCTTTTCTGAAATGGCAGGGACCACTGGGTGGCGTAGTTGCCCTCTCTACTTATGCACCCACCTTCAGCGACGAACTGGAATTGTCCGCGAGCCAGCAACGCATCCCGGCGCTATCGCTGCATGGTCAATACGATGACGTGGTGCAAAATTCGATGGGACGTACCGCTTACGAGTATCTGAAGCAGCATGGTGTCACCGTGACATGGCAGGAGTACCCAATGGGTCACGAAGTGTTACCCGAAGAAATTCGCGACATCGGCACCTGGCTCGCCGAGCGCTTGCGTTAAACGTTTTATGTTGCTCTTTTTGTTTAAAGGGCGCCCTTTGATCCATCCCCCTACGCCGCGCCCGATTCTTGCATTACACTGCCCGGCGTACATTCCTTAACCAATTGATGAGATGACCGTGCTCAAAGCACTCAAGAAAATGTTCGGTAAAAGCGAGACTGAGCAACTCGCGCCAGTCCCCAGCGCTCCGTCTCACGCTCCCGGCCAACGCACCGACGGCAATCAGTCTGAGCGGGCCACCACCACGACGGCACTCAAGCATGAGCCGAAGACCGTAGAAGCCGCCCAGCCTGCGGCGATCACAGCCCCGGAGCAGCCGCGCAGCGACACGCCGAAACCCGCCAAACCACGCCGCGAACCCAAGCCCAAGGCGCCGGTCATTCCATGGAAACTCGAAGACTTCGTCGTCGAACCCCAGGAAGGCAAAACCCGCTTCCACGATTTCAAGCTCGCCCCTGAACTGATGCACGCCATCCAGGACCTGGGCTTCCCGTATTGCACGCCGATCCAGGCACAGGTGCTGGGCTTCACCCTCGCGGGCAAAGACGCCATCGGCCGCGCCCAGACCGGTACCGGCAAAACCGCTGCGTTCCTGATATCGATCATCACCCAGTTGCTGCAAACCCCGCCGCCGAAAGAGCGCTACATGGGTGAGCCACGGGCGCTGATCATCGCGCCGACCCGCGAACTGGTGGTGCAGATCGCCAAAGACGCCGCCGACCTGACCAAGTACACCGGCCTCAACGTCATGACGTTCGTTGGCGGCATGGATTTCGACAAGCAGCTCAAGCACCTCGAAGCCCGCCACTGCGACATCCTCGTGGCCACGCCGGGCCGCCTGCTGGACTTCAACCAGCGTGGCGACGTGCATCTGGACATGGTCGAAGTGATGGTGCTGGACGAAGCCGACCGCATGCTCGACATGGGCTTCATCCCGCAAGTGCGCCAGATCATTCGCCAGACGCCACCGAAGTCCGAGCGTCAGACGCTGCTGTTCTCCGCGACCTTCACCGAAGACGTGATGAACCTGGCCAAGCAATGGACCACCGACCCTGCCATCGTCGAAATCGAAGTCACCAACGTGGCCAACGAAAACGTCGAGCAGCACATCTACGCGGTGGCCGCTGCCGACAAATACAAACTGCTCTACAACCTGGTCAACGACAATGGTTGGGAGCGGGTCATCGTCTTCGCCAACCGCAAGGATGAAGTGCGGCGCATCGAAGAGCGCCTGGTGCGCGATGGCATCAATGCCGCGCAACTGTCCGGCGACGTGCCGCAGCACAAGCGCATCAAGACCCTGGAAGGCTTCCGCGAAGGCAAGATCCGCGTACTGGTCGCCACCGACGTGGCCGGTCGCGGCATCCACATCGACGGCATCAGCCACGTGATCAACTTCACCCTGCCCGAAGTGCCGGATGACTATGTGCACCGCATCGGCCGTACCGGTCGTGCCGGTGCCGACGGCGTGTCCATCAGCTTTGCCGGTGAAGACGACTCCTACCAGCTACCGTCCATCGAGGAAAAGCTGGGGCGCAAGATCAGCTGTGAAACGCCTCCGACGCATCTGTTGCGGGCGGTTGAGCGCAAGCGTCCGCATTAAGTGACGCGATCAAGAGAAGCGCAGCCGGCAACGGACTGCGCTTTTTTTTCGCCCGGATATTGTCCTGCAGGACTAAAAGTCCATAATAGACAAATTAGTTCAACTCGAATCCCGGAGCCGACCATGTCCAGTACGCCCCAAGTGATCACCCAAGCCCAGGCCCGCGAGTATCTGGCGCGAGTCGATGTGCCGCAGATCCTGCGCAAACTGTTCCGCGACCTGGCCGCCGGGCAAGCGGTGCAACCGGCGCAGCAATTGGTGGAGTTCCCACAGGGCGCCGGCGACTTCATCAATTACCTGGGCGTGCTGGCCGAAGACGGCGTGTACGGGATCAAGACTTCGCCGTACATCGTCCGTGAACAGGGACCATTGGTGACGGCGTGGACACTGCTGATGTCGATGCAAAGCGGGCAGCCGCTGTTGTTGTGCGATGCCGGAGAACTGACCACCGCGCGCACTGCGGCCACCACCGCTGTGGCGGTCGACGCCCTCGCGCCGCCCACAGCCAATCGTCTGGCCATCATCGGCAGCGGCAAAGTGGCCCAAGCGCACCTGCATTACGTGAAAGGGCTGCGCGATTGGCAGAGCATCAGCCTGTACTCGCCGAGCCTGAACGAAGATGCCGAAACCGTGAGCCTGCTGAAAAACATCGAGCCACGCCTGAACATCGCCGACAGTCGCGAAGCTGCCGCTCTGGACGCCGACGTGATCATGCTCTGCACCTCGTCCGCCGGCCCGGTGATCGACCCGTCAAGCCTCAGCAAACCGGCGCTGATCACCTCCATCAGCACCAACGCGCCGCGCGCCCACGAAGTGCCGCCGCAGAGTCTCAACGACATGCAGGTGTTCTGCGACTATCGCCTGACCACCCCCGGCTCGGCCGGTGAAATGCTGATCGCCGCCGAACGGCACGGCTGGGACAGGAGCGCGATTGTCGGCGACCTGCCCGATCTGCTCAGCGGAAAAGTCCCGCGTCCCGACTACGATCGCCATGTGTTTTTCCGCTCCATCGGCCTGGGCCTGGAAGACATTGCGCTGGCCAATGCCATCTATCGCCTGCAGCACTAACCCCACAAACCTGTAGGCGCTGGCTTGCCAGCGATGCAGACGCCGCGGTCCGTCTGGTAAACCGCGGCGATGCCATCGCCAGCAAGCCGGCTCCTACAGAAATTACCTACAGCATTTGTGCGTTATCAGGAGACGTTCATGAGCCAGGCAGATTTCATCATCATCGGCGGCGGGATTGCCGGTGCTTCCACCGGTTTCTGGCTGTCGCAGCACGGCCGCGTGATCGTGCTCGAACGCGAATCCCATCCGGCCTATCACTCCACCGGCCGTTCGGCTGCGCTGTACACCGCAGCCTATGGCACCCCACAAGTGCGGGCGCTGACCCTGGCCAGCCGGGACTTTTTCGACAACCCGCCCAGCGGTTTCTGCGAACACCCGCTGCTGACCCCGCGCGGCGAAATGACCGTGGACTTCACCGGTGACCCGGATGAATTGAACCGGCAGTACCAGAGCGCAAAAACCACGGTGCCGCAGATGCAACTGCTCGGTGTCGACGAGGCTTGCGCGCTGGTGCCGATCCTGCGCCGGGAAAAGGTCCACGGCGCCATCTACGACCCGACCGCCAGCGACATCGACACCGATGCCCTGCATCAGGGATACCTGCGCGGCATCCGTCGCAACCAGGGCGAAGTGCATACCGACAGCGAAGTGGTCAGCCTGAGCCGCGACGGCCAAGGTGTATGGCACGTTCAGACCAACAGCCAGACCTTCAGCGCCCCGGTCATCATCAACGCCGCCGGCGCCTGGGCCGACAAGATCGGTGAACTGGCCGGTGCGAAGCCACTGGGCCTGCAACCGAAACGCCGTGCCGCGTTCATCTTCGCCGGCCCGGAGGGCGTGGACATCCACCATTGGCCGATGCTGGTCAGCCTCGACGAATCCTTCTACATGAAACCCGACGCCGGGATGTTTCTCGGCTCGCCGGCCAACGCCGACCCGGTCGAACCCCACGATGTGCAGCCCGAAGAGCTGGACATTGCCATGGGCATCTACCAGATCGAAGAGGCCACGACCCTGACCATTCGCCGCCCGACCCGGACCTGGGCCGGCCTGCGCAGCTTCGTCAGCGACGGCGATCTGCTGTCCGGCTTCGATCCACAGGTGCCGGGGCTGTTCTGGGTCGCGGCGCAAGGTGGTTATGGCATCCAGACTTCACCGGCCATGGGCCAGGCCAGCGCAGCACTGGTGCGCGGTGCGGCGTTGCCCGAGTCGTTCGGCCGTTTCGGCCTGAACGCCGAAATGCTCTCCCCTGCCCGCCTCGGCTGATCCTGATCCTCAGGTGACGTGCCCACACGATTACGGCACACTTTCAGCGCCCCTTTGATGGGGCGTTGACGCTGCCTGGAGTTCCACCAATGAACGCCCCCGAAAAAGACTCGGCCCTGGACGACACGTCCCTGGATAACTTCCACGCAATCGCCGACGCCATCGCCACGTTGTTTTTCCCCCACGCCGAAGTGGTGCTGCACGACCTGCGCACGCAAAAGGTCGACTACATCGCCAACAACCTGTCCAAGCGGGAAATCGGCGACGACTCGGCGCTGGAAGACATGCTCAGCGACGATGTCAGCGAACGAAACATCGGGCCGTACGAAAAGCTCAATTGGGATGGTCAGAAGATTCGCAGCCTCAGCACCGTCCTGCGCGACAGCGAGGGGCATCCGCTGGCCGTGCTGTGCATCAACCTGAATATTTCGCTGTTCGAGAATGCCAAGGCCGCCCTGGACCTGTTCCTGTCGCCGACCAAGCTGATCCCGCAACCGGATGCACTGTTTCGCGATGACTGGCAGGAGCGGATCAACACCTTCCTCCACGCCTGGCTGCGAGAACGTCAGTTGAGCCTGAACCTGCTGACCCGCGATCACAAACGCGAGCTGGTGCTGGCGTTGCACGCCGAAGGCGCGTTCAAGGGCAAAAGCGCCTCGAACTACGTGGCCAATGTGCTGAACATGGGCCGGGCGACGGTGTACAAGCATTTGAAGGAGTTGAAGGGTTAGGATCTAGTAACTTTGTTGGCTGGTCTGGCCCAATCGCGGGCAAGCCCGCTCCCACACTTGATCTGTGGCGTTCACAAATCCCCTGTGGGAGCTGGCTTGCCAGCGATGGCGGTTTGTCAGTCGCCGTAGATATCAGACTTGAAATACTTCTCGGAAATCTTCTGGTACTCGCCACTGGCACGAATGCCATCAATGGCCGTGTTCAGCTCGCTGACCAGTTCGGAGTTGCCCTTGCGCACGGCAATCCCGGCCCCTTCGCCCACATACTTCGGATCTTTCAGCTCCGGCCCGACAAAGGCATAACCCTGGCCACGCGGCATCGACAGAAAGTCATTGAGCGGAATGGTGTCGGCAAAGATCGCGTCGAGGCGACCGGCGGCCAGGTCCATGTAGATTTCTTCGTTGTTGCTGTAGCGCTTGACGTTGATGCCCTTGGGCTCGAACACCTCGGTGGCGTAACGGTCGGTGGTGGTGGCGCGCTGCACGCCGACGGTCTTGCCCTTGAGGCTCGCGTACTGGTCATCCACCACCGCGCCGTCCTTCATGACCAGGCGCGACGAGGTGAAATAGTACTTGTGGGTGAAGTCCACCGATTTCTTGCGGTCTTCGTTGATGGTCATGGACGACAACGCCATGTCGATTTTCTTCACCTTCAGGGAAGGAATCAGACCGTCGAACTCGCCTTCGACCCACACACACTTGGCCTTCATCTGCGCGCACAGGGCGTTGCCGATGTCATAGTCGAAACCGACGATTTCGCCCTTGTCGGTTTTCGAGGCGAACGGTGGATACGCCGCTTCGATGCCGATGCGCAAGGTTTTCTCGGCGGCGAACACGCTACTGCACGCCAACAGGCTCAGGGCCAGACCGGTGATGAGGGGGAACTTCTTCATGTTCGTTTTCTCGCGGTTATTGTTGGTTTGGCAAGACAGAAGAAAAAGCTGAAACGGGTGGAAACCTTTTTTGTACTTATAATTCCATACTGGACTTTTATGTATAAGTCGTCAATGAGGCAAATGCAGCCCGTGCCGGCCGATGGTCGGGTGGTGTCTCAGGAGGTTATGGGGTGAAGCAGATGGCCTCTTCGCGGGCAAGCCCGCTCCCACAGTGGATCTGGTTGAGCACAAATTTTGTGTACGACGCAGAACCCTGTGGGAGCGGGCTCGCCCGCGAAGACTGACTAAAGAACGCCGCAGGAATTACTGCTTCCAGCGATCCGCCGCCGCATGATCGCTGTCACGGCCCTCGACCCAACGCGGCCCGTCGCTGGTGTTTTCTTTCTTCCAGAACGGTGCGCGGGTTTTCAGGTAATCCATGACAAAGGCGCAGGCGTCGAATGCCGCCTGACGATGGGCGCTGGCAGCGCCGACGAAGACAATCGGCTCGCCAGGTTCCAGGGCGCCGATGCGATGCAACACTTCCAGCTTGAGCAATGGCCAGCGTTGTTCGGCCTCGATGGCGATCTTGCCAAGGGCTTTTTCGGTCATGCCCGGATAGTGTTCGAGGAACATCCCGGCCACGTCGAGGCCGTCATTGAAGTCGCGCACGTAGCCGACAAAACTCACCACCGCGCCGACGCCGACATTGGCATCGTGCATGGCGTTGACTTCGGCCCCCGGGTCGAACGCGGTGGACTGCACGCGAATCGCCATGCCTCAGCCTCCGGTCACGGTCGGAAAGAACGCCACTTCATCGCCATCACTCACCGGCTCGTCGAGCTGGCAGAGGTCTTCATTGCGGGCGCACATCAGGTTTTGCTCGCTCAATACTTCGGCACCGTCACGCTGGGCCAACAGTGCGCGGACGTCGTCGACGGTGGCGAAATCGCCTTGAACCTTCACCGAGTCCAGCCCCAGCGCTTCACGATAACGGGCGAAAAACTTCACGGTCACGTTCATGGCTGCTCCGCCTGGAAATGTCCGCTCTTGCCGCCGACCTTCTCCAGCAGACGCACACTTTCGATGGTCATGCCGCGGTCCACGGCCTTGCACATGTCATAGATGGTCAGCGCGGCGACGCTGGCGGCGGTCAGGGCTTCCATTTCGACGCCGGTCTGCCCGGACAGCTTGCAGCGCGCCACGATACGCACCGAGTCATCGCCTTCGGCACTGAGCTCGACCTTGACGCCGGTCAGCATCAGCGGATGGCACAAGGGAATCAGATCGCTGGTTTTCTTCGCCGCCTGGATGCCGGCAATGCGCGCCACGGCAAACACATCACCCTTGGGGTGACCGCCGCTGACGATCATCTGCAGGGTCTCGGGCAGCATGCGCACCAGGGCTTGGGCCGTCGCCTCACGGAATGTCACGGCTTTTTCAGTGACGTCGACCATGTTGGCGCGACCTTGGGAATCGAGATGAGTCAGCACGGGATTACTCCTGATCAGGAGTATCGATTGTAAACCTGCGGGTCAAATTTTCGCACGCCTGATTATCGGACGTACCTCGCCTTGTAGGAGCTGGCTTGCCAGCGATGGCGGCCTTGAGTTCAACACAAGGCTCATTACCCCATCGCCGGCAAGCCGGCTCCTACAGGGTTATGCGTACGACAAAAAAAAACCGGGCGGCTGTGAAGCCGCCCGGTTCCGGTGGACAGTTACAGATGCGATTCGGCGTATTCGGCCAGGATCGAACGTGGCACCCCTTGCAGGGTGATGTGCACCCCGTTCGGGAAGTCCTTGAAGCGTTCAGTGAGGTAGGTCAGCCCGGAGCTGGTCGCGGACAGGTAAGGGGTATCGATCTGCGCCAGGTTGCCCAGGCACACCACTTTGGAACCGGCGCCGGCACGGGTGATGATGGTTTTCATCTGGTGCGGCGTGAGGTTCTGGCATTCGTCGATCAGGATCAGGCTCTGCTGGAAGCTGCGGCCCCGGATGTAGTTGAGGGATTTGAACTGCAACGGCACTTTGCTGAGGATGTAGTCGACGCTGCCATGGGTGCTTTCGTCATCCATGTGCAAGGCTTCGAGGTTGTCG
Organism: Pseudomonas sp. GM55; assembly: GCF_000282395.1. Taxonomy (NCBI): domain Bacteria; kingdom Pseudomonadati; phylum Pseudomonadota; class Gammaproteobacteria; order Pseudomonadales; family Pseudomonadaceae; genus Pseudomonas; species Pseudomonas sp. GM55. The sequence continues at coordinate 98,735 of NZ_AKJJ01000048.1, forward strand.
GTGATGGCGCCCAGCCACGGCTCCATTTTTTCTGCTTCGGTGCCGGGCAGGAAGCCGATTTCCTGGTCCAGACCCTGCACGCTTCGGGTGGCGATGATACGGCGATAGCGCTTGCTGACCATGGTCTGCTCGATCGCAGCGGCCAGCGCCAGGATGGTTTTACCCGAGCCTGCGGCACCCGACAGGTTGACCAGGTGGATGTCCGGATCGAGCAAAGCGTACAACGCCAGGCTCTGATAGATATCACGCGGCTTCAGGCCCCAGGCCTCCTGGTGCAGCAGCGGTTCCTGGTGCAAGTCGAGGATCAGCAAACGGTCTTCTTCAATCTCCTTGATCCAGCCGACAAAGCCCTGCTCATCAATGATGAATTCATTGATGTGCACCGCCGGCAGGTTGTCGATCAACTGCACCTGATGCCAGGTGCGGCCATGATCCTGACGGGTTTCGACCTTGCTGACTCGGTCCCAGAAGGAGCCGGTCATATTGTGGTAGCCATTGGGCAGCAAGGACACATCGTCGACCAGTTGGTCGGTGCTGTAGTCCTCGGCCGCGATCCCGCAGGCGCGCGCCTTGAGGCGCATGTTGATGTCTTTGGTGACCAGCACCACGGGCTTCTTCGGATCGCGCGCGTGCAGGTCGATCAGCTGGTTGATGATTTTGTTGTCATTGAGGTGCTCGGGCAGAATCAGGTTCGGCTCGGCATTCCTGATCATCAGAATTGACAGCAACCCTTTGGGTCCGCTTTTGCCACGCTGGATCGGAACACCCTGCTCGACGTCCTCGGGAGAGGCATCGCCCAGTGTCTTGTCGATCAGCCGGATGGCCTGGCGGCATTCTGCGGCAACGCTGTGAGGCCCGCTCTTGAGCTTGTCGAGCTCTTCAAGCACGGTCATCGGGATCGCAACGTGGTGTTCTTCGAAGTTGAGCAGCGCGTTTGGATCGTGAATCAATACGTTGGTATCGAGTACATAAAGGATTGGCTGGTTGGAAGAAGAGCTACGTCCGTGATCATCCATACTCGGTCACCTTTGTGGGAGCCAGTCGACGCAATACCCTGACGGTGCTGCGCCTCGAAGTGACTGCCGAATACACCTGCGGGGACTCAAGTGTTCTGCATACATGCGGGGTCTTGGGAGACGCCACCTGTGTTGCAGGTTTCGGCGGTCTGTCTTCGTAATACTCCAAAACGTGTGACAGAAAAAAGTACTTTGACGCTTTTTTGAAGTTTATTTTTCAGAATGACCAATAACACTTGGCGGACTGCCATCACCCGTTTACAGTCAGAGATCAACCTGCAGTGAAATCCCGCTTAAAATCGGCCCATCCCCAATGTTTACGGGCTTTTGCCGCTTTCAGCGAAACGCATCCTGGCAATCTTCCCAGCCGATCCCGACAGGCGCCGTTTGCGTGACCAGCCACGGCAACGCCGTTTTCACGCCATCCTGCTTCGCATTGAAATTGATCACACCATGCCGCCACAGCAGCATCAGGGTCAGCACCCGTTGCGCACTCTGGTTGCCCTTGAGTTTGCCGGCGCTGTCCTGGGCGTCGATGTCCCATAGCGCTACCTGCAGACCCTGAGCCTTGAAGAAACCTTCGGCATCGGAACGGCGCTGGCCATCGGGCGGACGGAACAGTGGCACGTAGTTCTCCGGCAGCTTGCCTTTGACCAGTTCGGCGCTGCGGCGCACCGAGTCCTGCCAGTCCTGCCAGTGGCTGTGGGAACGGAACTCCCAGCCTTGTACGCCGATGCACTGGGTCGAGTAGGTCGCTTGCAGGTTGCTCACCGAATGCTCTGCCAAACGGGCCTGGAAGTCCTTGCCGAGAACGAAGAACGTGCCGTTCATGTTCGACTTGCGCAGGTACTCGGTGACCCAGGCCGTATTGTCCGGCGCGGCGTTGGCGGCGCTGTCGAAGGTCAGCAGAAACAGCCGGTCATGCATCTCGTCGCCGGTGCGCTCATAGTCGCCAAAACGATCGACTTCGCTGCTGGTTTGCGGGAACAGCGCAGCCTTGCGCAACTGTTCGTCCAGGTACTGGGTGTGGAACACACGGCTCGGCTCGGCCCACTTGATGTAGTAGCTGTCTGCACTGACCTGGAACTTGCTGGCCTGTTCGCGCAGGGTAGGCATGTCCTCGACCAGAAAACAGAAGGAGGCATCCTGGTCGCAACTCTGCTGGGCATAGTTGTAGTTGGTCAGCAGCCGTTGCCACATGCGCTGGCGAACCCGGTTGACCGACTCCAGATTGATCGTGCGCAGGCCCAGACGCTGGGCCAGGGCGGTTTCATCCAGCGACTCGCTGGCCAACAGTACGCTGGAATACATGAGAATCTCGGCCCTCGACGCGACGTCGAACAGCGTCGGGTTGCCGAGTTTTTCCGGCCAGGTGCTGCGATCGAGCGTCGCCACATCGCCCGGCGCCGCGAGGGCGCCGAAGCTCAGTAGCCAGATCGAGATGAGAAAAGCGATACGCAATGGGATGTCTCCATAACAAAACCCGCGCGGCACTATAGCTGATCCACTCCCAATTCCCGCAGCAACACAGAGCCACAGGGTTTTGTGCAAGGCCACCGGCCATCACCTATGGACGCGATAGCTGGAGTCAGCGAGGACAACCCCCTAGAATCGCCGCCACGATTAAAGGAGACGACTTCATGCTGATGGTGATTTCACCCGCCAAGACCCTCGACTATGAAACACCGCCGGTGACCCAGCGCTTCACCCAGCCGCAGTACCTCGACCACTCCCAGGAGTTGATCCTGCAATTGCGCGAGTTGTCCCCGGCGCAGATCAGCGAGTTGATGCATGTTTCCGACAAGATCGGCGGGCTCAACGCCGCGCGTTTCGGCAGCTGGACACCCGCGTTCACTCCGGAAAACGCCAAGCAGGCGCTGCTGGCCTTCAAGGGCGACGTCTACACCGGGCTGGATGCGCAAACCTTCAGCGAAGCCGACTTCGACTATGCCCAGCAGCATTTACGCATGTTGTCCGGCCTGTATGGCCTGTTGCGCCCACTGGACCTGATGCAGCCTTATCGCCTGGAAATGGGCACGAAACTGGCCAACGCCCGGGGCAAGGATTTGTATGCTTTCTGGGGTACACGCATCAGCGAATGGCTCAACGAAGCCCTGGCCGATCAAGGCGATGATGTGCTGCTCAACCTGGCGTCCAACGAGTACTTCTCGGCGGTCAAACGCAACGCCTTGAACGCACGAATCATCAATACCGAATTCAAGGACCTGAAGAACGGCCAGTACAAGATCATCAGCTTCTACGCGAAAAAGGCTCGCGGCATGATGAGCCGCTTCGTCATCGAAGAACGCATCAACGATCCGGCGACCCTCAAGCAATTCGACGTTCAAGGCTATCGCTACAGCGCTGAACATTCCAAACCGGACAATCTGGTGTTCCTGCGCGATCACGCACCAGAGTGATGCATCCAGTCGGCGCACGACTGCCCCAACCCTCGTGCGCCGACCCTGGATTCACTTCAGACTTTCCCGCCATCTTCGCCATTTTTATGGCGCCAAAAATTCACCACTCATTTTCCTAACTTTAGTTTCACTCGACTTCAATCATTTTTTTGCGTAGTGGCACTGACTTTTTTTAACAGTAGTGGCAAAAAACTATCCGCCCCAATTATCCGCCTATATATAAAGGGCGAAACGGCAAGTGCTATCAGTTTGAGAGCAGTGCCATCTTTCTCAATATTTCAAAAAATTTCAGATTTCGCGCCAGGCGGTCTGGAACTATGTCAAAACTCACCGCTCATACCACCGGTAACGATTCTCGCCGAGCGTGTACGAGATAACTTACGCAGATAAGCGATTCGTGTAGCGAAGTTGTAATAATAACTTGTGCCGACTAATCACTGATTTGGACAACAGCTAGCGGACAGGAGATAACGCGATATGACTATCCCCTACAAGGCCAAGGCAGCGCCCCTACAAACGTGCTCACCCGAGCACCAAAGCGCTTGATCCACGGGCTTTCAGCCTGAGATCAAGCGTGCAAGGCCTTTGCACCTGGATCTTTTTAAAAGAGGATCGGCTGCATAACAGGGCAAATCATAATAACAAGGCCTAGTTACGCACACCTTGAGTGCATTTATTTAGACACTCGTAACTTATATGCCAGCACGCGGCATCATTGTGCCTGCAAGGCGCACTTGCGAGTGCACTATCACCGCTGAACACCATTAACTCCGGCCATTTAATGGCTTGATCAATACAGAGGTAATTGCGATGCGCATCAGCATTTTCGGTTTGGGTTACGTCGGCGCAGTATGTGCCGGTTGCCTGTCTGCACGGGGTCATGACGTCGTTGGCGTCGATGTGGCCAAAGACAAGATCGACATGATCAATGCCGGCAAATCGCCGATTGTTGAACCCGGCCTGGGCGAACTTCTGGCCCAGGGCATCCAGACCGGTCGCCTGCGTGGCACCACCAACTTCGCCGAGGCGATTCGCGACACCGATCTGTCGATGATTTGCGTGGGCACGCCGAGCAAAAAGAACGGCGACCTGGAGTTGAACTACATCGAGGCAGTGTGCCGCGAAATCGGTTTCGTGCTGCGTGACAAGACCACCCGCCACACCATCGTCGTGCGCAGCACCGTGCTGCCGGGTACCGTGGCCAACGTGGTCATCCCGATTCTCGAAGACTGCTCCGGCAAGAAAGCCGGCGTTGATTTCGGCGTGGCCGTGAACCCTGAGTTCCTGCGCGAAAGCACCGCCATCGCCGACTACGACCAGCCGCCAATGACCGTCATCGGCGAATTCGACAAAGCGTCCGGCGACGTTCTGCAATCGCTGTACGAAGAGCTCGACGCCCCGATCATCCGCAAGGACATCGCGGTCGCCGAGATGATCAAGTACACCTGCAACGTGTGGCACGCCACCAAGGTCACCTTCGCCAACGAAATCGGCAACATCGCCAAGGCAGTCGGTGTCGACGGTCGCGAAGTGATGGACGTGGTCTGCCAGGACAAGACCCTCAACCTGTCCCAGTACTACATGCGCCCGGGCTTCGCCTTCGGCGGCTCGTGCCTGCCCAAAGACGTGCGTGCCCTGACCTACCGCGCCGGCTCCCTGGACGTGGAAGCCCCGTTGCTCAACTCGCTGATGCGCAGCAACGAATCCCAGGTGCAGAACGCTTTCGACATCGTTTCCAGCCATGACAAACGCAAAGTTGCCCTGCTGGGCCTGAGCTTCAAGGCCGGCACCGACGACCTGCGCGAAAGCCCGCTGGTTGACCTGGCGGAAATGCTGATCGGCAAGGGCTATGACCTGAGCATCTACGACAGCAACGTCGAGTACGCCCGCGTTCACGGTGCCAACAAGGACTACATCGAATCGAAGATCCCTCACGTTTCGTCCTTGCTCAACTCGGACTTCGACGCGGTGATCAACAACTCCGACGTAATCATCCTCGGCAACCGCGACGAGAAATTCCGCGCGCTGGTGCAGGACGTTCCGCACGGCAAGCAGGTGATCGACCTGGTCGGCTTCATGTCCAAGGCCACCAGCACCACTGGCCGCGCCGAAGGTATCTGCTGGTAACCGGCAGGTTGTAAGCGCTTCGCGCTGATCGCCAGCAAGCCGGCTCCTACAGATCACCGCAAACCTGTAGGAGCTGGCTCGTCAGCGAAGGCGTACCTGAGATCGCCATCGCTGGCAAGCCGGCTCCTACAGGGGGCGCGAGACTTGCAACTGACTTTAGGATTCCGATTATGCACAGGCTAAAACACGGCCTACTCCAGGCCGCCGGTTGGCTGTTCTACCTGAGTTTACTGATGGGCCTCGCCATGGCGTTGCCCGTGTCCACGTTCGACTCCGAGTCGAAGGACTTCATTTTCCTGATTGGCGCCGTGGGTATCTGGCGCTACTCGATGGGTGCCACCCACTTTGTGCGCGGCATGATTTTTCTGTACATCGTCTACCCGCACCTGCGGCGCAAAGTGCGCAAGCTGGGCAAAGCGGCTGACCCGTCCCACGTGTTTCTGATGGTCACCAGTTTCCGCATCGACGCCCTGACCACTGCGCAGGTCTACAGCTCGGTGATCCGCGAAGCCATCGACTGCGGCCTGCCGACCACCGTGGTCTGCTCCATCGTGGAAATGTCCGATGAGCTGCTGGTAAAAAGCCTGTGGAACCGGATGAACCCGCCGTCCCGGGTCAAGCTCGACTTCGTGCGCATTCCCGGCACTGGCAAACGCGATGGTCTGGCCTACGGCTTCCGCGCCATCTCCCGGCACCTGCCGGATGATCGCGCCGTGGTCGCCGTGATCGATGGCGACACCGTGCTGGCCGAAGGCGTGGTGCTCAAGACTGTGCCGTGGTTCCAGATGTTCGGCAACGTCGGTGGCCTGACCACCAACGAATTCTGCGAAGTGCGCGGCGGCTACATCATGAGCGAATGGCACAAGCTGCGTTTCGCCCAACGCCACATCAACATGTGTTCGATGGCCTTGTCCAAGCGCGTGCTGACCATGACCGGCCGCATGTCGGTGTTCCGCGCCACCGTGGTCACCAATCCGGACTTCATCGCCGACGTGGAAAGCGACTCGCTGCAACACTGGCGCCTGGGCCGCTTCAAGTTCCTGACCGGCGATGACAAGTCCAGCTGGTTCAGCCTGATGCGCCTGGGCTACGACACGTTCTACGTGCCCGACGCGGCGATCAACACCGTTGAACACCCGCCGGAAAAGAGCTTCATCAAGGCCAGTCGCAAACTGATGTTCCGCTGGTACGGCAATAACCTGCGGCAGAACTCCCGTGCCCTGGGCCTGGGGATCAAACGCCTCGGCGTGTTCACTTCGGTGGTGCTGTTCGACCAGCGCGTGTCGATGTGGACCTCGCTGCTGGGCCTGACCGTGGCACTGATCGCCAGCTTCAAGTACGGCACCGCGTTCATCCTGGTGTACCTGCTGTGGATCGGCATTACCCGGTTCATCCTGACCTTGTTGCTGTCGTGCTCCGGACACCGGATCGGCCCGGCCTACCCGGCGATTCTCTATTACAACCAGATCGTCGGTGCACTGGTGAAGATCTACGTGTTCTTCCGCCTCGACCAACAATCCTGGACTCGCCAGCCCACTTCCCTGACCCGTGATCTCGCCAGCTTTCAACGTTGGTTCAACACCTGGTCGTCTCGGACCATGACCTTCTCTGCCGGCAGCATTTTTGTCGCCGTGCTGCTGTTGATGGTCTGACCGCCCCCTTATTGAATTAACCAGGAAAACGCCTTTATGAATACCGCCGTCAACGCCAACGTAGTGCATGAATCCGAAGCCCAGCGCCAACACGCCCGCGTGAAAATCCCGGCCAAGTTGCGTTTCTTCGGCCCTGACCGGACACCGGTCGAAGCCCGGGTGATCGACCTGTCCGCCGGTGGCCTGGCGTTCAACGCCGGTCAATTGCCGCTGAAAATGGGTGACGTGTACAAGGCCCGCCTGCAATTCGTCATCGACAACCTCGGCCTGGCCATGGACGTCGAGTTGCAGGTCCGCTCTTTCGATCGCGAGACCGGACGCGCCGGCTGCCAGTTCCAGAACCTGGAACCACGGGACATCTCGACCCTGCGCCACCTGATCACTTCGCACCTGGCCGGCGACATCGTCAGCGTGGGTGAAATGCTTGCGACCCTGCAGCGCGACAACTTCACCAAGGCGCGCAAGATCAAGGACGGCGGCCATGGCATGACCGCGTTCGGACGCATGAAAGCCGTGACCTTCAGCCTCGGGGTCTTCGTGGTTGGCCTGGCCGCGTTCGGCTTCGTTTTCAAATCGGTGTACGGCATGTACTTCGTCAGCCATGCCCAGGCCGGCCTGGTCAGCGTGCCTGGCGTGAACATCACCATGCCTCGCGACGGTACCGTGCAGAGCCTGGTGAAAGCCGACGGCGTGGCCGCCAAAGGCGCACCGCTGGCGACCTTCAGCACCAGCATGCTCGACGTGCTCAAGGGCCATCTGGACGAAGACCAACTGCAACCGGCCAAGGTTGAAGAGCTGTTCGGCAAACAAATGACCGGCACGCTGACTTCGCCTTGCGACTGCACCGTAGCCCAGCAAATGGTCGCCAACGGCCAGTACGCCAGCAAGGGTGACGTGATCTTCCAGCTGGTGCCGCGTAACAGCGAAGCCAACGTCGAAGCGCGCTTCTCCTATCGCCAGTTCAGCGACGTGCGCCCGGGTACTTCGGTGCGCTTCCAGATCGCCGGCGAAGACCACTCTCGCACCGGCAAGATCGTCAGCAGCACCAGCCTGAAGAGCGCCGACCTGTCCTCCGACATCCGCGTGCTGATCCAGCCGGACGAAACCCTGGACAGCTCCCTCGCCGGTCGTCCGGTGGAAGTGAACAGCGACCGTGGCCCGAACCTGAACTGGCTGATCGACAAAGCCATGGCTGTTGGTCTGTAACCGGAGGACATGCCTGTGACCATCATCAGTCTCCTGAGAACGCCGCGATCACTGTGGGAGCGGGCTTGCCCGCGATTGGATCAATGGGGTTCCTCTGAAACACCGAGTCGCCTGAATCGCTGGCAAGCCAGCTCCCACAGGGGTCATATGGTGTGCTCACTGGCGCTAGCAGTGTCTCTGGCCGGTTGTGCCGGCCTACCCGACCAGCGCCTGGCCAACGAAGCGCTCAAACGTGGCGATACCGCCACCGCAGCGCAGAATTACCGGCAACTGGCAGACCTTGGCTACAGCGAAGCCCAGGTCGGTCTGGCCGACATCCAGGTCGACAGCCGAGACCCGGCGCAGATGAAACAGGCCGAGGCAACTTACCGCGCCGCGGCCAGCGTTTCGCCGCGCGCCCAGGCACGCCTCGGTCGTCTGCTGGTGGCCAAGCCCGGCTCCACCGAAGCCGAGCAGCACGAAGCCGAAACCCTATTGAAAAAAGCCGCCGCCGCGGGCGAAGGCAACACGCTGATCCCGCTGGCGATGCTGTACCTGCAATACCCGCACAGCTTTCCCAGCGTGAATGCACAGCAGCAAATCAGCCAATGGCGTGCCGAGAGCAAACCGGAAGCCGGTCTGGCGCAAGTGCTGCTCTATCGCACCCAGGGCACCTATGACCAGCATCTGGATGATGTGGAAAAAATCTGCAAGGCCGTGCTCAACACCAATGACATCTGCTACGTCGAGCTGGCCACGGTCTATCAGAAACAAGGCAAGCCTGAGCAACAGGCCGAGCTGATCAAACAGATGCAAGCGGCTCACGCTCGCGGCACCGTTTCGGCGCAGCGCGTCGACAGCGTCGCCCGCGTGCTCGCTGATTCGTCCCTGGGCAAGACCGACGAGAAAACCGCACAGTCGCTGCTCGAACCGATCGCACCGGGCTACCCGGCCTCGTGGGTATCCCTCGCGCAACTGCTCTACGACTTCCCCGAACTGGGCGACGTCGACCAAATGATGAAGTACCTGGACAACGGCCGCGCCGCCGACCAGCCCCGCGCCGAACTGTTGCTGGGCAAGCTCTACTTCGAAGGCAAACTGGTGCCGGCTGATGCCAAGGTCGCCGAAGCGCACTTCCAGAAAGCCGTCGGCCGCGAAGTCGCCGCCGATTACTACCTCGGCCAGATCTATCGCCGCGGCTACCTGGGCAAGGTCTATCCGCAGAAAGCGCTCGACCATCTGTTGACCGCTGCGCGCAATGGCCAGAACAGCGCCGACTTCGCCATTGCCCAACTGTTTTCCCAGGGCAAGGGCACCAAGCCTGATCCGCTCAACGCCTACGTCTTCAGCCAACTGGCCCTGGCCCAGAACACTCCGCAAGCCACCGAGCTTGCGCAAACAATCCAAACGCAACTGCCGCCTGACCGGCTGGCCGAGGCCCAACGCCTGTTGAAACAAGAACAGGCCGTGCGCGGTGCCCTGAGCCCGAACACGCCGGAACTGAAAGCCCTGCAAGACGAAGGTGGCGAGGAATCCCTATGAAGTTGAATCCATTCATGAAGGCCGGTATCGGCCTGACATTCGCGCTGATCTGGTCTTGCCCGACGCTCGCTGCGATGACTGAAACCAAGAACTTTGGCCTCGAAGTGAAGGTTACCGGCCAATCCGAAGACGACAGTGACCTCGGTACCCAGAGCGGTGGCGACGTCAACGGCGTCGGCCTCGACTTGCGTCCATGGATCTATGGCGAAAGCGGCGCGTGGAGCGCCTATGCCATGGGGCAAGCCGTGACTGCCACCGACATCATCGAGACGGACACCTTGCAAGGGACCGCCAGCGATGGCACCACGCCCACCGACAACGGTGATCGCAAGACCAAGAAAAACTACCTGGCCATGCGCGAATTCTGGGTCGGCTACAGCGGACTCACGCCGTATCCGGGCGAGCAGTTGAAGCTCGGTCGCCAACGTCTGCACAACGCCGACGGCCAATGGCGCGACACCAACATCGAAGCCCTGAACTGGACGTTCGACACCACCCTGTTGCGCGCCAACGTCGGGGTCGCCGAACGTTTCAGCGAGTACCGCACCGACCTCACGGAACTCGCCCCGAAAGACAAGGATCGCCTGCACGCCTACGCCGATGCGTCGTATCAGTGGACACCGGGCAACTGGGTCGGCATTCGTGGTCATCACACCCATGACAACGGCAAGCTCGACTTCCCGGAACCGGGCGTGCCGGCCGATTCGCTGGACAAGAAACAGAACGGTGACATCAGCTGGATCGGCCTGACCGCCGACAGCGACGCCTATAACTGGCGCAACACCAACACCGTCAATTACTGGGGCAGCATCACCGGCATGAGCGGCGACATCGACAAGGTCAACCCGCTGAACGCCGATGGTACGTCGCCGGCCGAAGCCAAGCGCGGTGAAAACCTCAACGGCTGGGCCACCGATATCGGCGTGCGTCTGCGCCTCGATCCGCAATGGCAAGTCGGTGCCGCCTATGCCCGCGCCAGCGCCGAGTACGAACAGAACGGCCTGGAAAGCAACCGCTCGAACTACACCGGCACCCGCTCGCGGGTACACCGTTTCGGCGAGGCCTTTCGTGGCGAAATGCAAAACATGCAGACCGCGACTTTGTTCGGCTCGTGGATGCTCAACGACGAATACGACGCCAGCCTGATCTACCACAAATTCTGGCGCGTCGACGGCAACAAGCCAATCGGCAGCAATGGCATCAACGCGGTCGAAAACAACACCGACGACGCCACCGGCGCAATTCTTTCCACCACGTCCCTGCCGCTGAACGATGGCGAGAAAGACCTCGGTCAGGAGATGGATCTGGTGGTCACCAAGTACTTCAAGCAAGGCCTGTTGCCGGCGGCGTTGAGCCAGTCCATCGATGAGCCTTCGGCCCTGGTGCGTTTCCGTGGCGGTGTGTTCAAGCCGGGCGATGCCTACGGCAAGGAAGTCGATTCGTACATGCACCGCGCGTTCATCGACGTGATCTGGCGCTTCTGATGCACATTGCGAAGGGAGTCTCCCAGATGAATCATCCAGCCCGAAAAGGCTCGATCAGCCTGTTGGCTCTCGCGTTGCTGCTGGCCACCGCGACTGGCTTCGCCAATGCAGAGCCGGCCAACGTGGAACCGGCGAAGCCGGCAACCGTGGCCAAGGAACTGCAACAGGCCAAGACCTATACCGTCAGCAGCGCACCGACCGCGCCGCTGGAACTGGCCACGCCGAAACTGCCGGATGTCTCGGGCTACACCGCCGAAGCCGTCGCCGCGAAAATCGTGCGCAGCAAGGCCGGCAAAATCAGCGTGCGCCGGATGATGCAGGAAGACGCCCTGAAGGACTTCATCGGCGGCGACAACAAGATGGCCGAATGGGTGGTGCGCCAGCACGGCATCCCGCAGGCGATCTTTGTCGACGACGGTTACATGAACTTCAAGGACCTGGCGAAGAAGCAACCCAAATACGTCATCGAAACCGCGCCAGGGGTTTACCTGGCGAAGTTGCCGATCGTGGTCGGCCGTCACGGCATCCTGGAAATCGACAAGCAGACCCAGGAACTGCGCCTGTCCCAGGAGGCCGGTTCGTTCCTGGTCAACGACGGCCAACTGTTCGTGCGCGACACCAAAATCACTGGCTGGCGCGAGAAGGACAACGGCCCGGCGACGTTCAACTCGCCGAAGGAATTCCGCCCGTTCCTGCTGGCCTGGGGCGGCACCGAGACTTACATCGCCAACAGCAAGATCGCCAGCTTTGGCTATGCCAACAGTAAGTCCTACGGCGTGAGTATTTCCCAATACACGCCGAACATGGCCAAGGTGCTCAAGCGCCCCGAACCGACTGGCTGGATCGTCGGTTCCGAATTCTCGGACATGTGGTACGGCTTCTACTGCTATGAAACCCGCGATTTCGTGGTCAAGGGCAACACCTACAAAGACAACATCGTCTACGGCATCGACCCGCATGACCGTTCCCACGGTCTGATCATTGCCGACAACACGGTGTTCGGGACCAAGAAGAAGCACGGGATCATTATTTCCCGTGAGGTCAATGACAGCTTCATCTTCAACAACCGCAGCTACGACAACAAGCTGTCGGGCCTGGTGATCGACCGTAACAGCGTGAACAACCTGATCGCCCACAACGAGATCTACCAGAACCACACCGACGGCATCACCCTCTACGAGAGTGCCGACAACCTGCTGTGGGGCAACCGTGTGCTGAGCAACAAGCGCCACGGCATCCGCATTCGTAACAGCGTGAACATTCGCCTCTACGAAAACGTCGCCATGGCCAACGGTCTGACCGGCGTCTACGGGCACATCAAAGACCTGAGCAACACCGACCGTGACATCAAGCTCGACCCGTTCGACGCCCAGGTGTCGCTGATCGTGGTCGGCGGTGAGCTGGCGGCCAACGGCAGCGGGCCGCTGTCCATCGACTCGCCGCTGAGTGTCGAGCTGTATCGCGTGTCGATGCTCGCACCGGCCAAATCCAGCGGCATCAGCTTCACCGGCATCCTTGGCGAGCGCCAGGATGAAATTCTCGACCTGCTGGTGCGCCAGCAGAAAGCCGTGCTGATCGACCCTGTCGAACGCCAGACCGAAATGCGGGACTGAGGATAATCTTATGCACCCACACTTGATCAAATTACTCAGCCTGTCGGCCCTGACCGCCGGCATTCTCGCGGCCAGCGGCGGTGCTCGCGCCGACGAGGTCAAAGCGCCTAGCTTTACAGCAGAACCATGCTGCAGCCTGTGCCCGGCCGCCCACGATGCGAAGAACTACACCACCCGTTATCAGCAGAACTTCACCACCCTGGTACAGGCCCAGGGCGACTGGTTGTTCCGCACCCAGGAAGACCTGCGCACCGAATTCGACACCACACCCGCCGGCTACAAACGCATGAAACAACTGCACGATGCGTTCAAGAGCAAAGGCGTGGAACTGGTCATCGTGTACCAGCCGACCCGTGGCTTGGTGAACCGCAACAAGCTCAACCCGGCGGAGAAAGCCAGCTTCGACTTCGACAAGGCGCTGCAGAACTACAAGACCATGCTCGGTCGTTTCGCGCAGATGGGCTATGTCGTCCCGGACCTTTCGCCGTTGACCAACGAGTCGTTGCCCGACACCCTGCCCGCCCACGATTTCTACTTCCGTGGCGACCAGCACTGGACGCCGTACGGTGCCCAGCGCACGGCGAAAATCGTCGCCGAGAAGGTCAAGCAGTTGCCTGAATTCGCCGACATTCCCAAGCGCGAATTCGAGACCAAAAAGTCGGGTCGCATGGGCAAGACCGGAACCCTGCACAACATGGCCGGTCAACTCTGTGGCACCAGCTACGCGATCCAGTACATGGATCAGTTCACCACCGAACCGAAGGGCGAAGCGGGTGATGGCGATCTGTTCGGTGATTCCGGCAATCCGCAAATCACCCTCGTGGGTACCTCCCACAGCGGCAAGAACTACAACTTCGCCGGGTTCCTCGAAGAGGCCATCGGTGCCGACATCCTCAACGTGGCCTTCCCCGGCGGCGGCCTGGAAGGTTCGATGCTGCAGTACCTGGGCAGCGACGAATTCCAGAAGAATCCGCCGAAAATTCTCATCTGGGAATTCTCGCCGCTGTACCGCCTCGACCAGGAAACCATCTACCGCCAGATGATGGCGTTGCTGGACAACGGTTGCGAAGGCAAGGATGCGCAGATGTCCGGCAGCGCCACGCTCAAGCCGGGCAAAAACGAGTTGATGGTCAACAGCAAGAATATGGACCTGCGCAACAGCAGCCACCAGGTCGACATCCGTTTCGCCGACACTTCGGTGAAAACCCTGCAAGCCACCCTCTGGTACATGAACGGTCGCCACGAGGACATCAAGATCGACAAACCGGAAACCTCCGAGACTGACGGGCGTTTCGCTTTCGAGTTGCGCACGGATGAAGACTGGGCTTCGCAGAACCTGCTGGCCGTTGAAGTCCAGGGCCCCGAAGCCGGTGCCGCGCCTCGGAAAGTCGAAGCGAAAATTTGCAAACGCAACGTATTCCCGGGCGCCGAGCAGCGTACTGCTTCGGTCGGGCAATGAGGTCTGCTATGCGCTATCCGAAAATTTCAACACTGTTGGCACCGACGCTCCTGAGCCTGGCGATGTTCGCCGGGGCCACGCAAGCGGCTGCGCCACTGCGTCCACCCCAGGGCTATTTTGCGCCTGTGGATAAATTCAAGACGGGCGACAAAAGCGAAGGCTGCGATGCGATGCCGACGCCGTACACCGGCTCGTTGCAATTTCGCAGCAAGTACGAAGGTTCGGACAAGGCCCGCGCGACCCTGAACGTGCAGTCGGAAAAAGCCTTCCGCGAGAGCACCGCCGACATCACCAAGATCGAGCGCGGCACCAGCAAGCGCGTGATGCAGTTCATGCGTGACGGTCGCCCGGAACAGCTGGAATGCACACTCGACTGGTTGACCGCCTGGGCCCAGGCCGACGCGCTGATGTCCAAGGACTTCAACCACACCGGCAAATCGATGCGCAAATGGGCATTGGGCAGCATGGCTTCGGCCTATATCCGCCTGAAGTTTTCCGATTCCCACCCACTGGCCACCCATCAACAAGAAGCGCAGTTGATCGAAGCCTGGTTCAGCAGGATGGCCGATCAGGTGGTCAGCGATTGGGACAACCTGCCGCTCGACATGACCAACAACCACTCGTACTGGGCGGCATGGTCGGTGATGGCCACCTCCGTCGCCACCAACCGTCGCGACCTGTTCGACTGGGCGGTGAAGGAATACAAGGTCGGCGCCAATCAGGTCGACGCCGACGGCTACCTGCCCAACGAACTCAAGCGTCAGCAGCGGGCCCTGGCTTACCACAACTACGCCCTGCCGCCGCTGGCGATGATCGCCAGTTTCGCCCAGGTCAATGGAGTGGATCTGCGCCAGGAAAACAATGGCGCGCTCAAACGCCTGGGTGACCGGGTGCTGTCCGGGGTGAAAGACCCGGACCAATTCGAGAAGAAGAACGGCAAGGAACAGGACATGACCGACCTGAAAGAGGACATGAAATTCGCCTGGCTCGAACCGTTCTGCTCGCTCTACACCTGCTCGCCCGAGGTGCTGGCGAAGAAACACCAGATGCAGCCGTTCAAGACCTTCCGCCTCGGCGGTGACCTGACCAAGGTCTACGACCCGGCCAATGAAAAGGGTAACAAGGGTTCCTAGAACCCAATGATGCAATGCGGTGCACCTGACACACCGCACCTGTAGGAGCCGGCTTGCCGGCGAATGGCACGGCGCGGTGCATCTGACCCACCGCCTTCGCTGGCAAGCCAGCTCCTACAAAGGTTTGCGGTGGCTTTGAATGCAATACATCCCCCGGGTTTTCAGTGGGGGGTTTGGGGGGGCCGTTGGCCCTTGATTAAGGCTGTAGGAGCCGGCTTGCCGGCGATGGCTTGACACGGTGCAGCTGACGCACCGCCTTCGCTGGCAAGCCAGCTCCTACACATCAAACAAGGAGAGATCGGGATGGTTTTTTCGTCCAACGTGTTCCTGTTTTTGTTCTTGCCGATTTTTCTCGGCTTGTACTACCTGAGCGGGCAACGCTATCGCAATTTGCTGCTGCTGATTGCCAGCTACGTGTTCTACGCCTGGTGGCGTGTGGACTTCCTCGCGCTGTTCGCCGGCGTCACCCTGTGGAACTACTGGATCGGCCTGAAAGTCGGTGCCGCCGGGGTCAGGACCAAACCGGCGCAGCGTTGGCTGCTGCTCGGCGTGGCCGTCGACCTGTGCATCCTCGGCTACTTCAAGTACGCCAACTTCGGCGTCGACAGCATCAACGCAATGATGACCTCGGTGGGCCTGGAACCTTTCATCCTCACCCACGTGCTGCTGCCGATCGGAATCTCGTTCTACATCTTCGAGTCCATCAGCTACATCATCGACGTCTACCGTGGCGACACCCCGGCGACCCGCAACCTGATCGACTTCGCGGCGTTCGTGGCGATCTTCCCGCACTTGATCGCCGGCCCCGTGTTGCGTTTTCGCGACCTGGCCGACCAGTTCAACAACCGCACCCACACCCTCGACAAGTTCTCCGAGGGCTGCACGCGGTTCATGCAGGGTTTCATCAAGAAAGTCTTCATCGCCGACACCCTGGCCGTCGTGGCCGACCACTGCTTCGCCCTGCAAAACCCGACCACGGGCGATGCCTGGCTCGGCGCGCTGGCGTACACCGCGCAGTTGTACTTCGACTTCTCCGGTTACAGCGACATGGCCATCGGCCTGGGCCTGATGATGGGTTTCCGCTTCATGGAAAACTTCAAGCAGCCGTATGTCAGCCAGTCGATCACCGAGTTCTGGCGGCGCTGGCACATCAGCCTGTCGACCTGGCTGCGTGACTACCTGTACATCACGCTGGGCGGTAACCGCAAAGGCACGCTGATGACCTATCGCAACCTGTTCCTGACCATGCTGCTCGGTGGTCTGTGGCACGGCGCGAACATCACTTACATCGTCTGGGGCGCCTGGCACGGCACCTGGCTGGCGATTGAAAAAGCCATCGGCCTGAACACCTCGCCGCGCAGTTTCAACCCGATCCGCTGGGCGCTGACCTTCCTGCTGGTGGTGATGGGCTGGGTGATCTTCCGTGCGGAGAACCTGCACGTCGCCGGGCGCATGTATGGCGCGATGTTCAGCTTCGGTGACTGGTCGCTGTCGGAACTCAACCAGGCCAGCCTCACCGGCCTGCAAGTGGCGACGCTGATCGTGGCTTACGTGACCCTGGCGTTCTTCGGCCTGCGCGACTTCTACACCAATCAGCCACCGGTCAAGACCAAGCCTGCCGTGAACGTCGATGCCGACGGCCCGGCCGCCGCTACAGCGGGAACGATCAAGGCTGTGCCTGGGGATAACCTCGCGAGCATCCATCAGCCTGGCTACACCGTCGGCGTCGAAGCCCAGGTGCAACCGGCCTACTGGAGCGCTGACTGGTCGCGCTACGTGATGCGTGCGCTGGTGCTGCTGCTGTTCATCGCCTCGATTCTCAAACTCTCGGCGCAAAGCTTCTCGCCGTTCCTTTACTTCCAGTTCTGAGGGATCTGACCATGACCCGCTCATTACGCGTCTTCTACATCGCGCTGTTCCTGGTGACCTTGCTGGTGCTCGGTCTGTGGTCGGTGCGCAGCTTCTTCGGCTTCAGCACCAACGCCGATGCAACAGTGCTCAACGGTCGCTGGACCAAAGCCGTGGAAACGCACTACGACGACGAGTTCCCGATCAAGCGCCTGGGCACCAACCTTTGGGCCGCGCTGGATTTCAAACTGTTCAACGAAGGTCGTCCGGGCGTGGTGCTCGGTCGCGACCAGTGGTTGTACAGCGATGAAGAATTCCACCCGGTGGTCAACGAAGAGCTGAACCTGCAAGGCAACTACGCGCTGGTTGAAGGCGTGCGCCAGACCTTGAAGGAAAAAGGCGTGCAACTGGTGATGGCGGTGGTGCCGGCCAAGGTGCGCCTGTACCCGGAACACCTAGGTGAGGTGAAACCGGCGAGCATCCACGCCAACCTCTACAAGGACTTCCACCAGCGCCTGGCCGCGGACCGGATTCCGGCCCCTGACCTGCTCGGCCCGCTGCAACAGGCCAAACAGAATGGCCAGCAAGTGTTCCTGCGCACCGACACCCACTGGACCCCGGAAGGCGCCGAGATCGCCGCCAACCGCCTGGCCCAGACCATCGCCGACAAGTACCCGCTGAGCGGCGAGCCACAGCGCTTCGTCACCGAACCTGCGGAGAAAATCACCCACAAGGGCGACCTGCGTCTGTTCCTGCCGCTGGACCCGCTGTTCGAAAACCTGATGCCGGCACCAGAGTCGCTGCAAAAGCGCAACACCGTGGCAGCGGATGACCAGCCGGCCGCTGACGATGCCCTGTTCGCCAACACCGAAGTGCCGGTGGCCCTGATCGGCACCAGCTACAGCGCCAACCCCAGCTGGAATTTTGTCGGTGCGCTCAAGCAAGCCCTGCACAGCGACGTGGTCAATTACGCCGAAGACGGCCACGGCCCGATTCTGCCGATGCTCAGCTACCTGAAAAGCGATGCCTTCAAGAACAGCCCGCCACAGGTGCTGATCTGGGAGTTTCCTGAACGATATCTGCCCGTGAACAACGAAATCGGCGACGCCGACCCGCAGTGGGTCGCAGAGCTTAAACAAGCCGGCGCGCGCCAACAAAACGTAGCCATCAACAACAAATCCGAGACGCCCGACCGGGCGCAAAACTGAAAGAGAGGTACACCATGACTTTCACTACAACTCCTCGTCGTCTCGCTAAAAGCTTTGCCCTGGTTGCCGGCCTCAGCGTGCTGTCGATTCAGGCTTTCGCCGGTGGCGACGCAGCACTCTACGGCCCGACCGCACCGAAAGGCTCGACCTTCGTGCGCATCTACAACGCCAGCAACGCCGAAGTCAGCGCCACCGTCGGCAGCACCAACCTGAGTGATGTCGCGCCACTGTCCAGCAGTGACTTCAGCTTCATGCCGGGCGGTGACTACAGCGCCAAGGTCGGTAGCCAGACCCTGCCGGTGAAACTGGCCGGCGACCACTATTACACCCTGGTCAACAACGCCAGCGGCGCACCGCAACTGATCGAGGAGCCGCCGTTCAAGAACAAGCAGAAATCCCTGGTACGCGTACAGAACCTCAGCGACAAGACGCTGACCCTGAAAACCGCCGATGGCAAGACCGACGTGGTGCCGAACGTGGCCGCCAAGGGCCGTGGCGAACGTGAAATCAACCCGGTGAAAGTCAGCCTGGCGCTCTATGACGGCGCAACCAAAGTCGGCGACGTGAAACCGGTCGCCCTGGAACGCGGTGAGGCCGCGGTGCTGTACGTCACTGGCAACGGCAGCAGCCTGTCGCCGGTCTGGGTGAAACGCCCGGTGTCGACGCGCTAACACATTCGTCTGGCTTGACCCAATCCCTGTGGGAGCGGGCTTGCCCGCGATGGGGCCCTTGAGACCGCCATCGCAGGCAAGCCAGCTCCCACAAGGACCGAGGTGTCAGGTCGGACACGGAACAAAAACAAGAGTGAAACGACACAAACGCGGTAGCTCTAACCAATCGATATTCAAGGAGTAACAACATGATTCCGGTGATCTTGTCAGGTGGTAGTGGCTCACGTCTTTGGCCGCTTTCCCGTAAGCAATTCCCCAAGCAGTTCCTGGCCCTGACCGGCGAGCACACCCTGTTCCAGCAGACCCTGGAACGCCTGGTGTTCGAAGGTATGGACACGCCGATCGTGGTCTGCAACAAGGACCACCGTTTCATCGTCAACGAGCAGTTGGCCGCGCGCAAACTGGAAACCCAGCGCATCCTGATGGAGCCATTCGGTCGCAACACCGCGCCGGCCGTGGCCCTGACCGCGATGATGCTGGTCAACGAAGGTCGCGACGAGCTGATGCTGGTGCTGCCGGCGGACCACGTGCTGGAAGACCAGAAAGCCCTGCAACGTGCCTTGGCCCTGGCCACTGTCGCTGCCGAAAACGGCGAAATGGTGCTGTTCGGCGTGCCGGCCACCAAGCCGGAAACCGGTTATGGCTACATCAAGTCGACCAACGACTCGCTGCTGCCTGAAGGCGTCAGCCGCGTCTCGCACTTCGTCGAAAAACCAGACGTGAAACGCGCCACCGAGTTCGTCCAGTCCGGCGGTTACTTCTGGAACAGCGGCATGTTCCTGTTCCGCGCCAGCCGCTTCCTGGAAGAGCTGAAAAAGCACGATCCGGACATCTACGACACCTGCCTGCTGACCCTGGAACGCAGCAAGCAGGATGCCGACACCATCACCCTCGACGAAGCCACCTTCGCCTGCTGCCCGGACAACTCCATCGACTACTCGGTAATGGAAAAAACCCGACGCGCCTGCGTCGTGCCGCTGACCGCCGGCTGGAGCGATGTCGGTTGCTGGTCGTCGCTGTGGGAAGTGAATGCGAAAGACGCCAACGGCAACGTCACCAAAGGCGACGTGGTGATCCAGGACAGCCGCAACTGCATGATCCACGGCAACGGCAAACTGGTCTCGGTGATCGGTCTGGAAAACATCGTCGTGGTCGAAACCAAGGACGCCATGATGATCGCCCACAAGGACAAGGTTCAAGGCGTGAAACAGATGGTCAACACCCTCAACGAACAGGGCCGCAGCGAAACCCAGAACCACTGCGAGGTCTACCGTCCGTGGGGCTCCTACGACTCGGTGGACATGGGCGGCCGCTTCCAGGTCAAGCACATCTCGGTCAAGCCGGGCGCGTGCCTGTCGCTGCAGATGCACCACCACCGCGCCGAACACTGGATCGTGGTCAGCGGCACTGCCGAGGTGACCTGTGACGAGAACGTGTTCCTGCTGACCGAGAACCAGTCGACCTACATTCCGATCGCTTCGGTGCATCGCCTGCGCAACCCGGGGAAGATTGCGCTGGAGATCATCGAAGTTCAGTCGGGGAGTTACCTGGGCGAGGACGATATCGAGCGGTTCGAGGATATCTACGGGCGGTCTACGCCGGTTGAGCGTGGGGTTTCGGTGAAGACCATCGCGCAATAACGTTCAGTAAAACAAGGAGCCCCCGTACAGCCTGCTGCGTTCCCTATCCGCAGCAGGCTGGGCGGGGGCTTTTTTTTGCACTGAGTTTTGTATCGGCTTGCCTGGCCTCATCGCGGGCAAGCCCGCTCCCACAGGGTATTGGGTTGATCAGGGATTTTGTGCTCGGCTCGGTACACTGTGGGAGCGGGCTTGCCCGCGATGAGGCCATCACATCCACCACAAAAATCTCGCCCATCGCCAATCCCACCCGCGCTTAGGTACGATGGTCTTCTACATCACCGAGGTTTGCGCCCCATGTTCATCGGCGTCCTGCTGGTCATCACCTGGCTGATCCTGTTGCTGCGCTATCCGGCCAAAGCCTTGCCCGTTTCCATGGCCGCCGCCGTGGGGCTGGGCATCGTCGCTACCTGGGTCATCTGGATGGACCACCGCGAACTCAAGCAACTGCAACGCCTGGAGTTGCGCATCAGTTACGCACCGCAGCAATGTCCCGCCGACCGCCCCTTGCAATTGACCCTGAACAACGGCAACGACGTTCCGCTGACGGAACTGCGCTGGCGGGTCGCGGCCTATGCACCTGGCGACACGGTGAACCTGGCCGACAATCAATACACCGCACCGCGCTATCGTGGCCCCGGCGAATTGCAGGCCGGTGGCAACTGGGAAGATTGCTTGCCGCTGCCGCCATTGCGCCCAGGCTACCGTCCGGAGACCCTGGAGTTTCGCGCCGAGCGATTGCAGGGTAGTTTTTCCGACTGACCTCTTCCCCCACTACTTGCACAAGGAATGCGCCATGCCCGTTGCGTTGATTACCGGTTGTTCCAGCGGCATTGGCCGCGCCCTGGCCGATGCGTTCAAGGCCGCTGGCTATGAAGTCTGGGCCAGTGCCCGCAAGGCCGAAGATGTCGCGGCACTCTCCGCCGCCGGCTTCACGGCCGTGCAACTGGACGTCAACGATGCTGCGGCGCTTGAAGCCTTGAGCGAGCGAATCAACCAACAGGCCGGTGGCCTCGATGTGCTGATCAACAACGCAGGGTATGGCGCCATGGGGCCGCTGCTCGATGGTGGTGTGCCAGCCATGCAGCGCCAGTTCGAAACCAATGTGTTCGCCATCGTCGGCGTCACCCGCGCCTTGTTTCCGGTGCTGCGTCGGGCCAAGGGCCTGGTGGTGAATATCGGTAGCGTGTCCGGCGTACTGGTCACGCCCTTTGCCGGCGCCTACTGCGCCTCGAAAGCCGCCGTGCATGCCTTGAGCGATGCCTTGCGCATGGAGCTGGCGCCGTTCGGCGTGCGGGTCATGGAAGTCCAGCCGGGGGCCATCGCTTCCAGTTTCGCCAAAAATGCCGGCCACGAAGCCGAGCAACTGATCAGTGAGCAATCGCCGTGGTTTCCGCTACGCGAAGGCATACGCGCCCGGGCCAGGGCTTCCCAGGACAAGCCGACACCGGCCAGTGAATTTGCCGCCGGATTGCTCAAGGCTGTGCAGCAGGCCAAACCGCCGCGGTTGATTCGTATCGGCAATGGCAGTCGTGCGTTGCCGCTGATGGCGAGTTTGCTGCCCAAGGGTTTGCTCGAATCGGGGCTGATGAAGCGGTTCGGGTTGCGTGGGCAGCTCTGAGACCGAGTCATCGTTCTTCGTCGGAACGCCGCCCGGACCAAGCCCGCTCCCACAGGATTGGCGCTATTTCAAAATCTGCGCATGGCCTGTGGGAGCGGGCTTGCCCGCGAAGGCGTCAGAACAGACACCGTAGAACTTCAGGAAACAAAATGACCGACTACACCGAATACTTCGACGAAGTGATCCAGGCCCACGTGGCCATTGAACAATGGCTGGCCGAAGAACGGGACCTGTCCGAACTCGAACACCTGCTAACACGTTTTTCGCCGCAGTTTTCCATGGTCTCGCCGCTCGGTCGGGTGCTGGATTTTGACGCGCTGAACGAATTGTTCACATTGGCGGGCGGCAAGAAGCTCGGGTTTCGCATCGAGCTCAGCGAGTTGCGTGGCATTGCCCTGCACGACGGCGGCGCGACCGTGAGTTACCGCGAGCAACAGACCGATGCGACCGGGCTGCACTCGGATCGTCGCTCCACGGTTGTGTTTGAAAAACGGGCGGATGGCCGGGTGATCTGGCGGCATCTGCATGAGACGTTTTGCAAGGAGTGAACTCTGTCTTATGCCTGTGAGACCGAGTCGCCCCAATCGCGGGCAAGCCCGCTCCCACAAAGTTCTGCTGGGTCAAATAGATAGCATTTACACAAAGACCCCTGTGGGAGCGGCGGTGCGGCGATCCGACTTGCCCGCGATGGGGGCCACCTGGTCTGCAAGTCATGCACCAGCATCCTGCTTCACCACCACCGTACAGGTAATCCCCGCCGCCAACAGCACCCCCTCCGGCACTTCATCGATGTGAATGCGCACCGGCACCCGTTGCGCCAGGCGTACCCAGTTGAAGGTCGGGTTGACGTCGGCGATCAGCTCGCGGCTTTCCGGGTTGTCGCGGTCGTAGATGCCGCGCGAGATGCTTTCCACATGACCCTTGAGCACTTCGCCGCTCATCAGTTGCATGTCGGCTTTATCACCCACGCGCACGTGAGGCAGCTTGGTTTCTTCGAAGAAGCCGTAGACCCAGAACGAGTTCATGTCGACCACGGCCATTTTCGCCTCGCCGATGCGCGCGTAGTCGCCGCGATGCACGTTGAGGTTGGTCACGTAGCCGTCCACCGCTGCGCGCACTTCAGTGCGTTTCAGGTTTAGCTCGGCGGCTTCCAGTTGCGCCTGGGCCTGCTGGTAATCGGCCAGGGCCGAGTCGGCGAGGTTACTGGCGTCGTCACGGTTCTCCCGGGAGATCACCAGGTTGTCCATATCGGCGCGACGATGGGCGTTGACCTTGCGCATCTCCCAGGTCGCTTTGCGCGATGCCACCAGGCTTTGTGCCTGTTTCACCGCGAGGCGGTAGTGCTCGGGGTCGATCTGCATCAGCAAATCACCCTTCTTCACCAATTGGTTGTCGCGCACCGGCACATCCACCACTTCGCCAGTGACGTCGGCGGCGACATTGATGATGTCGGCCCGCACGCGGCCGTCACGGGTCCACGGCGTGTTCATGTAGTGCTCCCACAAGGAGCGGCCGATCCACAGCGCGAGGGCCAGCACCAACAGGGTCGCGAGCAGGCTGAAAAACTTTTTCATCGGGGCATTCTCAGTGATAGAGAGTCAACGGTAGACAGTCAGCGCCATAGCGCCGAACAGACAGGTAAACAGGCTCAGGCGCAGCAACGCCGGGTGCCAGAAGAAGCGGTACAGGTCGAACCCGGAGAGGAAGCGGTCCAGTGCCCAGGCCAATGCCGCTGCAATGAAAAACATCACGGTCATGGTCGGCATGTACACGCCGTGGAAGGCGATTTCACGAGGCATGTTCAAGTCCTTGTGGCTTGCCGCTGGCGCTGGCATTCATGTAGCCGGCGAGCGGTGATTGCGGATCGAGCAAAGAGGTACGGATGAAGTGCAGGTAGCTCTTCACCCGGCGCAACGCCGAGGTATCGAAGTGGGGAGCGAAGGGTTCGTCGGTGGACTGCACACGACTGATCGCGTGATCGACGGCGATCAGCGCACGCTCGAGGTTGCTGCCGTTCGGTTGCAGGAACAGCCGCACCAGCGCACGCCCCATCACCCGGATCGCCTGGCGCCAAGGCTGGGATTCGGCATAGGCCGGATGCACCGGCAGTATCGCCTGCTCCTTGCGCAACTCGATGATCGCGTGGCCGACTTCCAGCACCACGAACATCCAGCGCAGCAAGCCCCGCTGCACTTGCGGTTGACCTGCCGCGAAGCCGTAGGCCTGATGCACCAGATCGCGGGTGCGGCTTTCGAAACTCGACGCCAGCCCCTTGAGCTTGCCGCTGATGGCGTACACCACCTGAGCGCGCAGGTCCTGCTCCAGGCGGCGCCACAACCAGCGGCTGTTGGGCGGCAGAATGATCGCCCCGGCCGCTGCGCACACCAGCATGCCGAGGACCATGGCGATGTAGTCGTTGATGAAGGTGTAGGGGTTGTAGACCGTGAGGTTGTCCGGCACCGAGCCGGTGCTGAAAAAGATCAGCAGGCCCAGGCCGACGCCGACGTATTGCGGCCGCGAAGTCAGGAACGAGCCCAGTACGATCACCGGTGCGAGCATCACGCACAGCAACGGAAAGCCGTCGATCCACGGGAAAATGAAAAACATCTCGACGAAGCCGATCAGCGCCCCGAGCAATGTTCCGCACGCCATCTGAAAGGCCATGCGTTTCGGGTTCGGGGTGGCGGCGGACAAGCCCACGGTCGCGGCTGCGATCAGGGTCATGGTCGCCCCGCTCGGCCAGGCGGTCGCCACCCAATAGCTGCCCAATACCACCAGGATGAATGCTGCGCGAATCCCCGATGCTGCCGCTGCCATCCAGTTGGTTTGCGGTGTGAACGGCTCGTCCCAGCGCTCCCGTTCGTGACTGTGATCGGCCAGGGATGCGTGGGTCTGTGCATAACCGTGCAGGTCATCGACAAAGCGATAGAGCAGCTCGTATGCGGTGTGGAAATCCAGTTGTTCGGCGTCGCTCGGCTCGCTCTGCTGGAACGTTGCCCGCAGACAGCGCACTCGCGCCGGCAAGCCTTCCTTGTAGGCGCTCAGCACCATAACCAGACGCGCCGCATCGGCACTTGTCAGGGCACGACCGCTGAAGCCGTCAAGCAATTCGGCGAGGTCCTGCAGACCCGGCTTGATGGCCGCCACCACGGTGTCTGCCGCGCTGTTGCGCAAGCGTTCGAGCAGCTGGTGCAAGGCATTGAAGCGCGTGGTGATGCCCATGAACTCGCTGTTCAGGCGACTGAGCCGGCCATTGCGCCGACGCATGTGCGGGTCTTCAAAAACAGTGACGCTGCGCAAGCCTTCCAGGCCCACGGCTTCGGCGATGAAACGCACGTTACCGGCCTCGAATGCCTCACGCCGGCTGCGTCCGCGCAAACCATCGGTGACGAACAGGGCGAACACGCCAAAGCGCTGATACAAGGCATTGCGCATTGCCGCGCTTGCCGATTGCGGCAGGATCGCGGCACTGATCAGGGTCGAACAGAGAATGCCCAGCGAGATTTCCAGCACCCGCCAGACCGCCGCCATGAACGCCCCCTCCGGATGGGCCAGCGCGGGCAAGCCGACCATCGCCGCGGTGTATCCGGCGAGGACAAATCCGTAGGCGCGGAAGTTGCGGCAGCGGGCGGCGCCGGCCGTGCAGATACCGACCCAGATCGCCAGCGAACCGAGGAACAGTTCAGTGTTCTGCGCAAACAGCGCAATCAACGCGACCATCACCGACGAGCCGGCCAGGGTACCGAGAAAACGATAGAAGCTCTTGGCGAACACATGGCCGCTTTGCGGCTGCATGACGATGAACACGGTGATCATCGCCGTGCGCGGTTGCGGCAGTTCCAGGCGCATGGCCAGCCATAGCGTCAGGAATGCCGCGATCAGCACCTTGAAAATGTAGACCCAGGTCACGCCATCGCTGCGTGCCCAGTCGAAGAACCCCCGGCGCCATTCCAGGGAATACAGCCAGCGCAAGGGTGCGGGCAAGGAAGTCATGAAATCCTGCTCAAAAAAATTGTAGGAGCGAGCTTGCTCGCGATAGCGGAGTAACAGTCGGCATCAATGCTGGATGTGCCGCCCTCATCGCGAGCAAGCTCGCTCCCACAGGTCTTGTGTTCAACGCAAAAGGCTCGGGGTTTTCGGCGCCTGGGTCTGGCTGTCTTTCGGCACATCGTTACCTGCACCCAAACCACCACCCAACGCCGTCACCAGTTCGGCATGGGCGCTCAAGCGCGCCGCCTGAACCTGCTGCTGCACTTGCTGCTGCTTGAACAGCAGGGTCTGGGCGTTGAGCACGTTGAGGTAGTCGGTCAGGCCGCGCTGGTAGGCGATCATGGCGATGTCGTAGGTCTTCTGCGCAGTGGCCACCGACTCGGCGGCGAATGCCTGCTGCTTGTCCATGGACTCGCGGCGGATCAACTGGTCAGAGATGTTTTTCAGGGCATTGACCAGGGTCTGGTTGTACTTGGCCACGGCGATGTCATACCCGGCCGAGGCTTCACCCAGTTCAGCGCGCAAACGTCCGCCATCGAAGATCGGCAACGAAATCGCCGGACCCACGCTGTAGTTGAGCTTCTTGCCGGTCAAGAACTCCAGCGCCCCGCCGCCGGTGGCCATGTAGCCGAGGCTGCCGACCAGGTCGACGTTGGGGTAGAAACCGGCATGGGCGACATCGATGCCCCGCGCCTGCGCCGCCACTTGCCAGCGGCTGGCGACGACGTCCGGGCGCTGCCCGAGCAATTGCGCCGGCAGCGTAGACGGCAGTTTCAGTGGCGCACCCAGCGACAGCGTTGGCCGCTGCAACTGCGTGCCCTCCCCCGGGCCCTTGCCGGCGAGGGCGGCTAGCTGGTTGCGGCTCAAGGCGATTTCTTCGTCGAGGGCATCGAGCTGGCGATGGGTTTCCGGCAACGGTGTTTCAGCCTGGCTGACTTCGAAATGCGTGCCGATGCCACCGTTCAAACGTTTCTGCGCCAGCTCAAGGATCTGCTGTTGCTGCTTCAGGGTCGCTTCGACGATGTCCCGTTGTGCGTAATGCAGCGAAAGCTCGATGTAGACCCGGACGATGTTGTCCTGCAATTCGAGCTGGGCCTGGCGGGCTTCAGCCACTGTCATATGCGCCATGTCCACGGCGCGCTCGGTGGCATTGCTTTCGCGGCCCCAGAGGTCGAGGGCATAACTGAAACCCAGCGCGGCGTTGTTGTCCCAGGTGGTGCTGTTGGCCAGCTCGCCGGGGCCATAGAACTGGTCGGTAGGCCAGTTGTGACGCTTGAGGGTGGACTCGCCGTTGATCTGCAGTGACTCGGCCGCTTCTGCCACTCCGGCCATGGATCTGGCCTGACGTACCCGGGCAGCGGCCATGGCCAGGCTCGGACTGCCTTGCAGGGCGAGGTCGATCCAGCGGTTCAGTTGCGGGTCACCATAGGCCTGCCACCATTGCGCGGTGGGCCAGTGCGCATCTTGCGCGGCGCTCTGGATCGCTTCGTCGGTGGCCAGCGAATTGGCCTCCAGCGCCTTGTCCTGCGGGGCAATACCTCCGGTTCCGATGCAGCCGCTGATTGCCAGGGTTAAAGCCAAAACACTGAGCGGCTGAAGCGCTCTGCTGATGCGACGCGGCACTGCTGCGATTTCCTGAAATGGAGGGAGGCATAAGATTTTGTAGGAGCCGGCTTGCCGGCGATGGAAACACCGCGATATGTCTGGAACCGCAGTAATGCCATCGCTGGCAAGCCAGCTCCTACAAGTCCGGCCAATTCTATGGGGCGGCCTGAAGGGCGATAAGCCGGGATTCCTGTGAATCTTTGTTACCGTAAACGAGATAATCCTTAAGTCTGGGGTCTCAGACTCTGAAACTTCGTGTCACAATTTGCCATCGCACCCGAGAGCCCCCCATGGACACTTTGCAAAACATGCGCGCCTTCAGTTACGTGGCCGAAGCCGGCAGCTTCACCGCCGCCGCCGTACAACTGGACACCACCACGGCCAACGTCTCGCGCGCGGTCTCCAACCTGGAAGCCCACCTGCAAACCCGCCTGCTCAACCGAACGACCCGTCGCATCGCCCTGACCGAAGCCGGCAAGCGGTACCTGTTGCGCTGCGAACAGATCCTGGCCTACGTCGAGGAAGCCGAAGCCGAGGCCAGCGACGCCCACGCACGCCCGGCCGGGCAACTGAAAGTGCACACCATGACCGGCATCGGCCAGCATTTCGTGATCGACGCCATCGCCCGCTACCGCAAGACCCACCCGGACGTGACCTTCGACCTGACCATGGCCAACCGTGTACCGGACCTGCTCGACGAGGGTTACGACGTATCGATCGTCCTCGCCCGCGAACTGCCGGATTCGGGTTTTGTCTCCCAGCGCCTGGGCATCACCTACAGCATCGTTTGCGCCTCGCCGGCCTACGTCAAAGCCAACGGCTGCGCACAAAAACCCAGCGACCTGCTCAACCACGCCTGCCTGCGCCTGGTCAGCCCGGTGATTCCGCTGGAAAAATGGGCCTTCGACGGCCCTGATGGCCAGGAAATGGTCACCATCAACAGCTCACCGTTTCTGGTGAACTCCGCCGACGCAATGAAATCCGCGATCATCAGCGGCATGGGCGTTGGCGTCCTGCCTCTGTACGCCGCGATAGAAGGCCTGCGCAACGGTACGCTGGTGCGCGTGATGCCCAAATACCGCTCGCAGGAACTGAACCTGTACGCCATCTACCCGTCGCGCCAGTACCTGGACGCGAAGATCAAGACCTGGGTCGAGTATTTGCGTGGATCGTTGCCTGAATTGTTGGCCGCGCACCAGGCGGAATTGGCGGCGTATGAATTGAGCGGGAGTCTGGGTGGGGTTCGGGTGGCGAATTGAGCCTTTGTGGGAGCGAGCCTGCTCGCGAAGGCTTAATGTCTGGCGACGTTGTTTTTGTGTACATATCCGTTGTTGTGGTCACGGCCGCTAACGGTTCCGCTTTTACAGCGGGTTACTTGGAAGAGCCTGTAGGAGCGAGCTTGCTCGCGATGGTCGTCAACGATGACGCTGGCAGCCTGACACCCCACGGTGTTCTGTCGTTTATCGCGAGCAAGCTCGCTCCTACAGGGCCCGCCGCGATCGGCCATCCATGGCCGTACGCGGCTAACCCGGCATCCATGCCGGGTTGCCCAC
>NZ_AKJJ01000049.1:0-11130 GCF_000282395.1 Pseudomonas sp. GM55
ACGATCTTTTGATCTTGCTTTTGCGATCTGGATATTGCTGAAGATCAAGATCCAAAAGATCGCAGCCTGCTGCAGCCCCTACAGATACTTCGTTATCTGTGTTCCCCGGGATTCCGTGAAGTACCTTTTTTATTGCGTGCAGCAATGCCCTGAATGTTTCAGGCCGCGTGGCGATCCGAATCGTCGCCGCCACTTTTGTCCCGGGTCATGTAAGTGCTGCCCACCTTCTTACTGATTTGAGCTGTTTATCAGTTATCTCCCCCGGATGAAGCGACAGTTTCCCGGACCGGTACTTTAATGGATGTTCTGGAGCGACTGATCAAGGGTCCGTCATAGCCTTAAGGCTATGGATCCCATACCGAAAAGCTATTTCATCAATCGGTGATCCGGATCCACGCTGAAAGGTGGTTAGCTGAAAATAAAATAAAGAGGAGATGCCATGTCAACTGAATCGAAATGCCCGTTCAATAACGCCGCTGGCGGTGGCACGACGAACCGCGACTGGTGGCCGAACCAACTGAACCTGAAGATCTTGAGTCAACACTCGCCCAAGTCTGACCCGTTGGGGGGCGACTTCAACTACGCCGAAGCCTTCAAGAGCCTGGACTTCCAGGCGCTGAAAAAAGACCTGACTGCGCTGATGACCGATTCCCAGGACTGGTGGCCGGCGGACTTCGGTCACTATGGGCCTTTCTTTATCCGCATGTCCTGGCACGCCGCAGGCACCTATCGCACCGGTGACGGCCGGGGCGGCGCCGGTTCCGGCCAGCAACGCTTTGCACCGCTCAACAGCTGGCCGGACAACGTCAGCCTCGACAAGGCCCGTCGGCTGCTCTGGCCGATCAAGCAAAAGTACGGCAACAAAATCTCCTGGGCTGACCTGATCGTCCTCGCCGGCAACGTTGCACTGGAGTCCATGGGCTTCAAGACCTTTGGTTTTTCCGGTGGCCGCCCGGATGTCTGGGAACCGGACGAAGACGTTTACTGGGGATCTGAAAGCAAGTGGCTGGGTGGCGACGTGCGTTATGGCAAGGATGCCGGGCAAAATCCCGTAGAGCGCACTCTGGAAACTCCCCTCGCAGCCGTGCAGATGGGCCTGATTTACGTAAACCCAGAGGGCCCTGAAGGCAACTCCGATCCGGTTGCCGCCGGGATAGACATCCGTGAAACCTTTGCACGAATGGCCATGAACGACGAGGAAACTGTCGCGCTGATCGCGGGCGGTCACGCCTTCGGCAAGACCCACGGTGCCGGTCCCGTCGATCATGTCGGACCCGAGCCCGAAGCCGCCGGCCTCGAACTGCAAGGCCTGGGCTGGAAGAGCACGTTCGGTACCGGTAAGGGGGGCGACACCATCTCCAGCGGCCTGGAAGTGACCTGGACGACCACGCCAACCCAGTGGAGCAACAACTACCTGGAGAACCTGTTCGGCTACGAATGGGAACTGACCAAGAGCCCGGCGGGGGCCAACCAGTGGAGGCCGAAAAACGGCGCTGGCGCCGGCACCATTCCGGATGCCCACGATCCGTCAATACGGCGTGATCCGACCATGCTGACCACGGACCTGTCGCTACGCTTCGACCCGATCTATGAACCGATTTCCCGGCGCTTCCTGGCCAATCCGGACCAGTTGGCCGACGCCTTCGCCCGTGCCTGGTACAAGCTGATTCACCGTGACATGGGCCCGCTCTCGCGTTACCTCGGCCCGGAAATGCCGAACGAAGAACTGCTGTGGCAAGACCCGATTCCCGCCGTCGATCATCCGCTGGTCAATGACAGCGATGTGGCGGGCCTGAAAAACAAGGTGCTGGCGTCCGGCCTGTCGGTCTCGCAGCTGGTATCGACAGCGTGGGCGGCGGCTTCCAGCTTCCGTGGCTCCGACAAGCGCGGCGGTGCCAACGGCGGGCGTCTGCGCCTGGCACCACAGAAATCCTGGCCGGCCAACCAGCCGGCGCAACTGGCCAATGTGCTGGCCAAACTCGAAGGCATCCAGAAGGAGTTCAATAGCGCGCAAACCGGTGGCAAGAAAATCTCCCTGGCCGACCTGATCGTGCTCGCCGGTGGCGCGGGTGTCGAACAGGCTGCGAAAAACGCTGGCCACAGTGTGACGGTGCCGTTCAGCCCGGGACGCATGGATGCCAGTCAGGATCAGACCGATGTCGACTCCTTCGGTTTCCTTGAACCGATTGCCGACGGCTTCCGTAATTACCTGAAGCAACAGTACCGTGTACCGGCCGAAAAATTGCTGATCGACAAGGCACAACTGCTGACGCTCAGTGCGCCGGAAATGACGGTATTGCTGGGTGGGCTGCGGGTGTTGAACACCAATGTCGGGCAAACCCGGCATGGCGTGTTCACCCAACGGCCGGAGGCGCTGACCAACGACTTCTTCACCAACCTGCTGGATATGGGCGTGGAGTGGAAGCCCGTGTCGGATGCCCAGCAAGAGTATGAAGGGCGTGATCGCAAAACCGGTGCAGTGAAGTGGACGGGCACCCGGGTTGACCTGGTCTTCGGTTCGAACGCGCAGTTGCGTGCGCTGGCCGAAGTCTATGCCTGCGCCGATGCGCAGCAGAAGTTCGTCAAGGACTTCGTCGCCGCCTGGACCAAGGTGATGAACCTGGATCGATTCGACTTGACTCGCAACGCCTAGAGGAGAAGTTGTCATAACGCCGGCATGACCGGCAAAAAAGTGTCTTGGCTCGCCCTCCGGCTCCTGCATCAGCGGAGGGCGTCCAGCACTCAAGGCCGCCTGTAATGAAAGTTGAATCGTGTCGAGCGCGAGTCAGCTTTCAATAAATGAGCGGTTCTCCTCTCGAATGACGCGAGCAGCGTCATCGTATAGAAACGGGAGAAACATATAACGGCGACCTTGGGTTACCGCAGTGGCTTCGTGCAACAGTGAACACGAAAACACCACAGCCCCTCCAGTCGGTGCACTGTAAAGTACTTTTCCATACTCCGGGAAATGCAGAAAGCCACCTTCGTACTCTCCCGCATTAAGAAACAGGGACACGGCAAAGCGGCGATGCGCCGTACCCTTTGTGGTGTTATCCCTATGTGGCTTGAAATGCCCGCCTTCATCGCTGTTGTAGCAGGCCACCAGGTAGCGCTCCATTCGAGTGGCATTGAACTGGAACGCATTATGTAGCTGTGGAAGCAGACGGTTGGCTATGCGCAACACACAGGCTTTGGTTAAAGCCTGATCTTCAATTACGCAGTCACGACGTCGTTTGTGGCCATGGTCGGTGACCTGGACGGTTTTACCCGATTGCTCGGTCATGAACCCGGATTCCTCTCCGCCACGTTCGTCGTAATAACGTATCAGTGCTTTACACAGCGAAGGCTCGAATATACGGGGAACCACCAGGACGGGTGCGTGTGGCGTGGCGGCGCGTGGCGGAGCCGGTGCCGGTAATCTGTCCAGAAAGCGCATCAACGAGGGGACATGGTTATCAATCGGTGTTTCTACCGGGACGACGGCCAGGACACGCAGCGCGGGATCCAGCACATAGGTGATTTGCCTGATGCTACCGTCTGGTTGCAACGTACCGTAGAGCTTGCTGACTGCCCGATCGAAATCCCAGATGAAGCGCACGCCCGGTATCGAGCTTTCCACCCGCTTGAGCTTTTCATCATCCGGATCGATGGAAACACCAAAGAAGCAGATGTGATCATCATCGAACCGCTGGCGATGGGCCCGAATACCTTGCAGAACAACAGTTGATGCAGGATCCGTCGCAGAACCAAAAAAATAAAGCACGACATACCGACCGGCAATCGTGTCGAAACAAAAGCGTTCTCTCAGTTGGGTTCGGCAATAGAACCAGGGGGCTGGTTGGCCGACTGAAAATGCTGTTGCGCGCATCACAACTCCTTGCCGGTTGGCCGTGGTTGCGGGTAAAGCTAGTTCAGTCTTGTTGATGTTGCCTGGAGCGCTGATGGCGACTCCTCATTCATGACGTGTCTCTCTGGTGTTACCAGGCTTGTCATGCCTGGGCGTCGGCAGACCAGGCATCGATCACCGATTGCAGGAACTGCTCGGACAATCGAGGGTTGTCCAGGGCCCTGGCGATCAGTACTGCCCCGGTGATCGAGGACAGGATGCACAAGGCTTCCTGATGCTTTTGCTCATCGGTTTCGCCGTCGACCAGTGGCATCAGCGTTTCGATCAGGGTCTGCACGCCTTTGGTGAACGAGTGGCTGACGGCACCGCCGTTGCGCGCGACATCGGCTCCCAGGGCGGGGATCGGGCAGCCTTCGGTCCAGTTGGTCAGGTGGCTTTGGGTCAAGTAACCCTTGAGCAGTTCGGGGATGGACTTGGCCGCTCGCCAATCTTCGATGTTGGTTTCGAACGTGCGGCTCACAGCCTCCGACGCCAACTGCTCCTTGCCACCTGGGAACTGTCCGTAAAAGCCGCCATGGGTCAGGCCCACCGAGCGGGAAAGTTCGCCGATGCCAATGCCGTCGATGCCTTTTTCCCGGTACATCTTCGCGGCCGCGCCGAGGATCGCTTCCTTGTTGGCGGCTGCCTGGTCTTTCGTCACTTTCATGAGAGGGTCCTGTCATCCGATGAGTGCCCTGGCAAATTTTTGCTCAGGGGGTGGTATTAATGATGGTCGTAATATAAATTCGCGGCAATGGTTTTGCCGGTATCGAGCCCGTGGCTCAAGTCAAAACACCTCACAGGGTGCTGACCCATGAAACGTAATGATCTGCGCAGTATCGACCTCAATCTGCTGGTGGTTTTCGAGGCACTCATTCAGGAACGCAACGTCACTCGGGCCGCAGAAAGACTTTCCCTGGGCCAACCGGCGGTCAGCGGCGCATTGGGTCGTCTGCGCAGACTGTTCAACGACCCTCTGTTTAAACGCATTGGCCACAAAATGGAACCGACTACCCGCGCCTTGCAGGTGGCACAAACGCTTGGGCCCGCACTGGACTCCATTTGTTCCGTCGTCAGTCTGACGGCTTCCAGTAAAAAACCCAGTTAATTCATAGGCTTGATCTGAGCAATCGTTTTTTCGTCGTTAAACATGATGATCATCATTAATGATGATAGCCAAGTTCACTCCGTTCAATTCGTCGCTGCCCCCCTGTGCGGCCGAGAATTCTCCAACCCCTAAACCGTCAGGCGGACACCCCTATGGAACAGTCACTCAAACCTTTGCGTTATCCCCTTGCTGCACTGGCGTTGGCGACCATCACTGCTTGCGGTCACGCACCCGATGCCGCCCAGGCACCGGGTGCGCCGCATGTCACGGTCGCCAAAGTGCTGGAGCAACCCATCACGGAATGGGACGAAGTCACCGCCCGTCTGGAAGCGCCGGAAACCGTCGTGGTTCGCCCGCGGGTTTCGGGGCAGATCGATCGTGTCGCCTTCACGGATGGCGAGTCGGTAAAGAAGGGGGATTTGCTGTTCCAGATCGATCCACGGCCGTTCGAACACGAAGTGCATCGCCTTGAAGCGCAGTTG
Source organism: Pseudomonas sp. GM55 (assembly GCF_000282395.1). Taxonomy (NCBI): domain Bacteria; kingdom Pseudomonadati; phylum Pseudomonadota; class Gammaproteobacteria; order Pseudomonadales; family Pseudomonadaceae; genus Pseudomonas; species Pseudomonas sp. GM55. The sequence goes on from NZ_AKJJ01000049.1 coordinate 5,477, forward strand.
CAGCAAACTCGCGCCACGCTGGCTCGAACCGCCAACGAAGCGCAACGTGGCCAACGCCTGCTGAGCAGCAACGCCATCTCTGCGGAACTGGCCGACACGCGCAACACCAGCGCCCAGGAAGCCAGGGCCGCCGTCGATGCCGTGCAGGCACAACTCGATCTGGCACGCCTGAACCTGAGCTTCACCCGCGTCACCGCGCCGATCAGCGGCCGGGTCAGCCGTGCCGAAATCACCGCCGGCAACATCGTCACCGCCGACACCTCGGCGCTGACCAGCGTGGTCTCCACCGACAAGGTCTACGCCTATTTCGATGCCGACGAGCGCCTGTTCCTCAAGTACGGCCAGCTCTCCCGTGAAGGCCGGCGCAGTCAGTCCACGCCGGTGTACATGGGCTTGTCGAACGAGGAGGGCAACAGCCACCTGGGGCAGATGAACTTTGTCGACAACCAGGTCAATCCCAAGACGGGCACCATTCGTGGCCGCGCGGTGTTCGACAACGCCGACGGCCAATACACCCCGGGGTTGTATGCCCGATTGAAGCTGGTGGGCAGCGCGGCCTATGCCGGCCTGCTGATCAAGGACGAGGCCGTGGGCACCGACCTGGGCAAGAAGTTCGTGCTGGTGATCGACCAGGACAACAAGGCCGTGTATCGCAGCGTCGATCTGGGACCGAAGCTCGAAGGGTTGCGCATTGTGCGCAGCGGTTTGCAAAAGGAAGACCGGATCGTCATCAACGGTCTGCAACGGGTTCGTCCCGGCGCAGTGGTCGCACCTCAGGACGCGCCGATGGCTGACGCGCAAACCGTCGCCACCCTGGCCCGTCAACGGCAGGCCATCGAGGCGGGCAATCAGCCCGTTGCTCCGTCACCGGCGCTGGTGAAAACCGATGCTGCCGTTTCGCCTCGCGGATAAAGGAACACAGCCATGAAGTTCTCCCGGTTCTTTATCACGCGGCCGATCTTCGCCGCCGTGCTGTCGCTGTTGATCCTGATTGCCGGCGCCATCGCGCTGTTCCAGTTGCCGATCAGCGAATACCCCGAGGTGGTGCCACCAACCGTCGTCATCCATGCCAACTACCCGGGCGCCAACCCCAAGGTGATTGGCGAAACCGTGGCCGCGCCACTTGAGCAAGCCATCACCGGCGTCGAGAACATGCTGTACATGTACTCGCAGTCCACGGCCGATGGCCGGCTCACCCTCACGGTGACCTTCGCCCTGGGCACCGACCTGGACAACGCCCAGGTGCAGGTGCAGAACCGCGTGACCCGCACCGAGCCGAAACTGCCCGAGGAAGTGACGCGCATCGGCATCACCGTGGACAAGGCTTCGCCCGAGCTGACGATGGTGGTGCACCTGACCTCGCCGGACAAGCGCTACGACATGCTGTACCTGTCCAACTACGCGATCCTCAATGTCAAGGATGAGCTGTCGCGCCTGAACGGTATCGGTGACGTGAAGATGTTCGGTATCGGCGATTACTCGCTGCGTATCTGGCTCGATCCAAACAAGACCGCTTCACGCAACCTGACTGCGACTGATGTGGTCAACGCGGTCCGTGAACAGAACCGCCAGGTCGCTGCCGGCCAACTGGGTGCACCGCCTGCACCCAACGCCACGAGCTTCCAGATGTCGATCAACTCCCAGGGGCGGCTGGTCACCGAGGAGGAGTTCGAGAACGTGATTGTCCGCAGTGGTCCGGACGGCGAGATCACTCGCCTCAAGGACATTGCGCGGATTGAGCTCGGCTCCAACCAATACGCCCTGCGCGCACTGCTCAATAACCAGGAAGCGGTGGCGATGCCGATCTTCCAGCGTCCGGGTTCCAATGCGATCGACGTCTCCGACCAGGTGCGGGCGAAGATGGCCGAGCTGAAGAAGAGCTTCCCGGAGGGGATGGACTACGAGATCGTCTACGATCCGACCATCTTCGTCCGCAGTTCGATTGAGGCGGTGGTTCACACCCTGTTCGAAGCGCTGATCCTGGTGGTGCTGGTGGTGATCCTGTTCCTGCAAACCTGGCGCGCCTCGATCATTCCACTGGTCGCCGTACCGGTGTCGTTGATCGGCACCTTTGCCGTGATGCACCTGTTCGGTTTCTCGCTCAATGCCCTGTCGCTGTTCGGCCTGGTGCTGGCCATCGGTATCGTGGTCGACGACGCCATCGTGGTGGTGGAGAACGTCGAGCGCAACATCGAGTTGGGCCTCGAGCCGATCGAGGCCACCAAGAAAGCCATGGGCGAGGTGACCGGCCCGATCATCGCCACGGCGCTGGTGTTGTGCGCGGTGTTCGTGCCGGCAGCGTTCATCTCGGGCCTGACCGGGCAATTCTACAAGCAGTTCGCCCTGACCATTGCCATCTCGACCGTGATTTCGGCGTTCAACTCCCTGACCTTGTCACCAGCACTGGCCGCGGTATTGCTCAAGGCCCACGGCGCACCGAAAGACCGTTTCTCCAAAGTGTTGGATCGTCTGTTCGGGGGCTGGCTGTTCAAACCTTTCAACCGTGTATTCGAAAAGGCCAGCCATGGCTATGTGGTTGCTGTCGCCAAGGTCATTCGTGGCAGCGGCGTGGCCTTGCTGGTGTATGCCGGGCTGATCGCCATGACGTACATGGGCTTCAGTACCACGCCGACCGGTTTCGTGCCGACCCAGGATAAAAAATACCTGGTGACTTTCGCGCAACTGCCGGACGCCGCCAGCCTTGATCGCTCGGAGTCGGTGATCCGTCGCATGAGCACCATCGCCATGAACGAGCCAGGCTTTGACAGCGCGGTGGCGTTCCCCGGTCTGTCAATCAATGGCTTCACCAACAGCCCGAACGCCGGCATCGCCTTCATCGGCTTGCGGCCCTTTGATGAACGCAAAGACCCGAGCCTGTCGGCAAAGGCGATTTCCGCTTCACTGAACGCTAAATTCGGCAGCATTCAGGACGCCTACATCGCCGTGTTCCCGCCACCGCCCGTTCAAGGCCTGGGCACCATCGGCGGGTTCAAACTGCAGATCGAAGACCGCGGCAACCTGGGTTATGAAGCCCTGTACAAAGAGACCATGAACGTCATCGCCAAGAGCCGCAGCGTTCCGGAGCTGGCCAACCTGTTCACCAGCTTCACGGTGAACGTGCCGCAGGTCGACGCCGCGATCGACCGGGAAAAAGCCAAGACTCACGGCGTCGCCGTCAGCGATATCTTCGATACGTTGCAGGTGTACCTGGGGTCGCTGTATGCCAACGACTTCAACCGTTTCGGCCGCACCTATCAGGTCAACGTTCAGGCCGACCAGCAGTTCCGCCTGGAGCCGGAGCAGATCGGCCAGTTGAAGGTGCGTAACGACCATGGAGAAATGATCCCGCTCGCCACGTTCATCAAGGTCAGCCCGACGTCGGGGCCTGATCGGGTCATGCACTACAACGGCTTCATCAGTGCGGAAATCAACGGCGCGGCGGCGCCCGGCTTCAGCTCCGGCCAGGCCCAGAAAGCCATCGAGAAACTGCTCAAGGAAGAACTGCCCAACGGTATGACCTACGAATGGACCGACCTGACCTACCAGCAGATCCTGTCCGGCGACACCGCGTTGCTGGTGTTCCCGCTCTGCGTCCTGCTGGCGTTCCTGGTGTTGGCGGCACTGTATGAAAGCTGGAGCCTGCCGCTGGCGGTGATCCTGATCGTACCGATGACCCTGTTGTCGGCGATTGCCGGGGTGATCATCTCAAAGGGCGACAACAACATCTTCACCCAGATCGGCTTGATCGTGCTGGTGGGCCTGGCGTGCAAGAACGCGATCCTGATCGTCGAGTTCGCCAAGGACCGGCAGGACCAGGGCCTGTCGCCGCTGGACGCTGTGCTCGACGCTTGCCGCATGCGTCTGCGGCCGATCCTGATGACCTCGATCGCTTTCATCATGGGCGTGATTCCGTTGGTGACTTCCACCGGAGCCGGTTCGGAAATGCGTCGCGCCATGGGGGTCGCCGTGTTCTCCGGGATGCTCGGGGTGACCTTCTTCGGGTTGCTGCTGACGCCGGTATTTTTCGTCCTGATTCGTCGTTACATCGAGCGTAAAGCTGCGCGCAAGGCGGCCCAGGTTCAGTCGCTCAATGTTATTGATTCGGAGGCACACTGATGAATGCTTACAAGCTCTTTCTTCCCAGCCTCCTGGTCGCGGCATTGGCCGCCTGCACCGTAGGTCCGGATTACAAAACCCCGGACACGGCACCTGCCCATGTCGTCTCGGCACAAGGGGCCCACTACGATCAGTCGCGTTTCGAAACGCTGTGGTGGCAGCAATTCGATGACCCCACGCTGAATCAGTTGGTCGGCAAAGCGCTCAATGGCAACCGCGATTTGCGCGTGGCCTTCGCTCGCTGGAAAGCCGCCCGGGCCATTCGCGATGACATCAGCAACGATAATCTGCCGGTGGTCACCAGCCGGGTCAGCAGCACGCAGGGTAAGGCACAGGTGCCGGGTCTGACCGAGCATCGGGTCAACACCGAGCGCTACGATCTGGGCCTGGACATGGCTTGGGAGATCGATCTGTTCGGGCGTATCCAGCGCGAACTGGAGTCCAGTGATGCCCGGGAAGACGCCACGGCGGCGGACCTGTACCAACTGCGGGTGAGCATGATCGCCGAACTGGTGGACGCCTATGGTCAGCTGCGCGGTGCGCAACTGCGGGAAAAAATCGCTCTGGCCAACCTCAAGAACCAGAGTGAATCGCGCACAGTGACGGTGAGCCTGCGTGACGCTGGCGTGGGTAACGAACTCGACGTGGTGCGTGCCGATGCCCGGTTGGCGGCCGTCGAGGCCAGCGTGCCGCAACTGCAAGCGGAGCAGGTGCATCACAAAAACCGCATCGCCACGCTGCTGGGCGAACGCCCGAACACGCTGAGCATCGACTTGAGTCCAAAGGACTTGCCCGCCATCGCCAAGGCGTTGCCGATTGGCGATCCCGGCGAGCTGTTGCAGCGACGCCCGGACGTGCTCGCGGCGGAGCGCCGGTTGGCGGCTTCCACGGCCGATGTCGGCGTGGCCACCGCGGATCTGTTTCCACGGGTGAGTTTGAGCGGGTTCCTCGGGTTCACGGCGGGGCGTGGTTCACAAATCGGTTCCAGTGCCGCCCGCGCCTGGAGTCTGGGGCCGAGCATCACCTGGGCCGCGTTTGACCTGGGCAGTGTGCGGGCGCGAATTCGTGGCGCAAACGCCGACGCCGAGGGGGCATTGGCAACCTACGAGCAACAGGTGTTGCTCGCACTGGAAGAGTCGGAAAACGCCTTCAGCGACTATGGCAAGCGCCAGCAACGCCTGCTGTCGCTGATCAAGCAAAGCGAATCGAGTCGTGCGGCAGCCGATCTGGCGGCGACGCAATACAAGGAAGGGGTGGTTGACTATCTGGTGTTGCTGGACGCACAACGGGAGCGGTTGAACGCCGAGGATGCCCAGGCACTGGGTGAAACCGACCAGTACCGGGCCATTGTCGCGATCTACAAATCCCTGGGCGGCGGTTGGGACAGCGGTGAAACCCGGCTGGCGAAAAACAACTGACTGACCCGTTGTTGTTTTTGTTGTTGTAGGAGCGAGCTCGCTCGCGATGGACTCAAGAGCGCCGCGCTTAGCCAGCAAGCACGCGTTTTCGTTAACGACCATCGCGAGCAAGCTCGCTCC